>CAZKHC010000011.1:0-9064 GCA_964552135.1 uncultured Algimonas sp.
TGATGCAATTATCCGCTTTGTCGCGGACAACCTCCATCTCATATTCTTTCCAGCCCAAAAGGCTCTCATCTACGAGAACTTCATTCGTCGGCGAAGCCGATAATCCTGACCGGACAATTTCTTCAAATTCCTGCTGGTTATAGGCGACGCCGCCGCCTGTGCCGCCCATCGTAAAGGCTGGGCGTATAATCGCCGGCAATCCTGTTTCGGGCAATTTACGGACGGCTTCCGCCACGCCTTCGGCAATATTCGCTTCGCCATCCGCATTCACCGGCGCCGTGATAATTGTCGCGCGCGGGTTTTCGAGGCCAATTTTCGTCATGGCGGCCGCAAAGCGCTCCCGAGACTCGGCTTTGTCGATGACATCAGCTTTTGCACCAATCATCTCAACGCCGTGTTTTTCCAGCGCACCCATTTGCTCCAAAGCCAAAGCCGTGTTCAACGCCGTTTGCCCGCCCATCGTGGGAAGCAAAGCATCGGGTTTTTCAATCGCGATAATTTTTTCAACAATCTCGGGCGTGATCGGTTCAACATAGGTCGCATCCGCCATCCCCGGATCTGTCATGATCGTCGCTGGATTCGAGTTCACGAGAATGACGCGATACCCTTCATCCCGCAGTGCCTTACAAGCCTGCACGCCAGAGTAATCAAACTCGCACGCTTGGCCAATAATAATCGGGCCCGCCCCAATGATTAGGACGGAAGAGATATCAGTACGTTTAGGCATCAGGTTCGACTCAATTTCGGGAACAAAAGCAAATTGCCTCGCCATAATGAAGCGGACCCCCAGGTGCAAGCACTGTACCATGTGAAATCGGGCAAAAACTGAGGAAAACCCCCAATTCCGCCCACAACCCAAGACTTTCAATTGGAGTTTCACCTTGGACACGGACGCGCCAAAGGTTAGTCTCCCTAGGAATCGAGGAGCCCTAACATGGTATTTCGTAGACAATATGGGACGCAGCAACCTATTCGACGCAGAGCAAATGGAATAAGCCAGCTCGGCGGCGGACGCACAATGCGACGGCGCGGCGGCTTTCGCTGGCAGATCATGCTGCTTTTTGCGATTGGCGCCGGCATATATTATTTCATGAATCAAGAAACCGTGCCGCTAACAGGGCGGAAACAACTTAGGACCATGAATCCGGCTCAAGAAATGCAACTTGGCCTTCAATCCTACCAACAAATCCTTTCAGACTCTCGAGTTCTCGCGGATAATCAACCGGTCGTTCAAGACATTCGGAAAATCGGGGCAAGGCTTGCACGAACGGCCGACCAAATGCTTATTGAAGAAACGGGCAAACCGTCGGGTTTTGATTGGGCCGTCAATGTTATCGACAGCGACCAGGCCAATGCCTTCGCGCTGCCCGGCGGATATTCCGCCGTTTATACGGGCCTGATTCCAATTGCCCAAAATGAAGATGGTCTTGCCGTGATAATGGGGCACGAAATTGCCCATGCGCTGGCACATCATGGCGCAGAACGTATGGCGCAGCAAAATATGCAGCGTATTGTCGGCGCGGGCGTTTCGCTTGGCGCAGGCGGCATGGATTACGGGGCGCAGCGCGCCGTCATGGGAGTCTTTGGGGGCATTAGCCAATATGGTTTTGCTTTGCCGTTCTCTCGCAAACATGAAACGGAAGCCGACGAAATTGGCCTCTGGATCGTCGCGCGAGCCTGTTATGATCCGCGAGAAGCTCCGCTCCTCTGGGAACGTATGGGCGCGAATGCTGGTGCAAACCCGCCTGAATTCCAATCCACCCATCCAAGCCCCGACACACGAGTTGCAGATTTTAATCGTTGGATGCCCAAAGCGATTGAGATTTATAACCAAAATTGTCCGACAGATATTTCACTTGAGTAAGGCGCAACTTTATTCATCATGATAAATCTTGATTTTTCCTGATTTTACTTTATATTTAATCCAAAGGTGGAATTATGTCTGTTCAACGTGAAAAATTTTCGACCCAAATGGACACGCAAGTTCTGGCCGATCTCCGCCATATTGCAAAGACGGAAGGCCGACAATTACAGTCCCTCATAGAAGAGGCCGTAAAAGGTCTTGTCGCAGAACGTAAAGCCATGCGCCCAGACGCGGAACTCGTGACGAAAGCGCAATCCATTATGGATAAATATAGTGACGCCTTAGAATATTTGGCGAAATGATTGTTCATTACCTCTCAATCATAGATGTTGTTGCTATTCATGATTTACAAATAGAACGATTTGGCGGCGCCGATGGTCTACGCGATCCAGGCGCATTAGAGTCAGCCCTTTTTCGCCCGCAAAGCGGATATTACAAAAATATCATCCAAGAAGCGGCCGCACTTTGGGAAAGCCTTTCACAAAACCATCCTTTCGTTGACGGGAATAAGCGGACCGCTTTTGTTGCAACTTTCACATTTCTCGCCTTCAATAATATCGAGGTTACAGCAAGCGGAAAAGCGGCGCTGGACTTTGTCCAAGATTGCTATGAAAATGCAAAAGCCAATTATGAAATCTTCGACGCTTGGCTCCGCCAAAATACGAAAGCAGTCTTATGACCGACCTTGTTCTTGTTACCGGCGTGTCCGGTTTTATCGCTAGCCATGTAACAGCGAAACTACTTGAGCAAGGCTATACGGTTCGCGGAACTGTTCGGAATAAATCCAAAGGCCAGCGCATAGTTGACGCCTTGGCCGATAAAGGCGCAAATACCTCAAAACTTGAATTGGTCGAAGCCAATTTAAGTGACGATACAGGCTGGAAAACCGCCGTCCAAGATTGCCGCTTTGTCCAACATATCGCTTCGCCTTTTCCGCTTGAAGCCCCATCTGACCGCGAGGCCCTCGTCCCCGCGGCCCGCGCAGGCGCAATGCGGGTCATCGAGCAAGCCATTGGCACGGGCGCTGAACGCGTTGTTATGACATCTTCTATGGTTTCCATGGTGGGACAACCTGGCCGCGGAAAACATATGCTTGTAAAAGAAGGGGATTGGTCCAACCCAGATTGGAAGCCTCTCACCGCCTATCCAGTCTCCAAGACGCGAGCTGAACGCGCCGTATGGGATTATGTTGAAGCGCAAAATGTCAAAACCCGCCTGACAACTGTTTGTCCGGGACTCGTTTTTGGCCCCGATACATATAATAATGGCGGTGCTTCTTTAGCGCTCATCAAAGGGCTTTTTGGCGGGGAATTTCCGATGCTACCTCGTATTGCCTATCCGATTATTGATGTGCGGGATTGTGCATCGCTACATGTGAAAGCCATGACGGCCCCTGATGCAGGCGGCCGCCGATTAATGGCTGCGTCAGATACGCATTGGTTTTCGGGAATAAACAATATTTTACGAGAAGCCTATCCAGACGCCAAGCTCCCGACGCGCGAAATGCCAAATCTCCTCGTCAAAATCGCAGGGTTATTTGATAGCTCTATCAGAGGAATCGTGCCCGATATCGGCACATTCCACGAAGCAGATGCTCAATATGTATCGAGCCTCACAGGTGTCATGCCCCGCCCCGCGAAAGAAGCCATTTTAGCTGCCGCCGAAAGTTTGATAGAGAACGGCCTTGCTATCCGTTAATACCTTAACCGCCCTGAAGTTACCCTTAAAAATTGGGTTTCGAATTCTATATACAATTCTTGGATACCAATTAGCCTCATGGCTAACTTTAATTGTCACATTAGGAATTAATCTTAGCTTATTAGGGTTGATTACCTCTGCCCCTTCCCGCCTCTTGAAAAAAGAAATTTCAGACGTAGATGAGTTTGGACTTTCGAGTAATACTAAAGAACCTCAAGTAAGCTTAAAAATTGAATGGCCCCGTGTAAAAAATGCAAGCTTAATTCTCTTATTAGGTATTGTTAATGCAGTGCTTTTTTACTGTATAGGAGCTCTGCTGGGCCCCGAGATAACATTGTATTTATTCAATTAAGCCGCAACCACCGCATCTGCGAAACGGTCGAAAAGATAGAAACTATCTTGAGGGCCGGGACTCGCTTCGGGGTGGTGCTGAACGGAAAAAACCGGTTTCCCTTTTAGGCGTATCCCGCAATTTGTACCGTCAAATAAGCTAACATGGGTTTCTTCGACCGTCTCGGGCAATGATTTGCTGTCGACCGCAAAGCCGTGATTCATGGATACGATTTCAACCTTATCCGTCGTATGGTCTTTGACAGGATGGTTCGCGCCGTGATGGCCTTGCTCCATTTTGACAGTTTTTGCGCCTAACGCTAGGGCGAGCATTTGATGGCCAAGACAAATCCCAAGCATCGGCATGTCCGCTTCAATCAAAGCTTGAATCGTTGGAATCGCATATTCCCCTGTCGCTTCCGGATCACCCGGGCCATTAGACAGCACAACTCCATCTGGCTTAAGCGCGAGAATATCTTCCGCAGAGGTTTTTGCTGGAACGACTGTGACTGCCAAACCGGAGCTTACGAGATTCCGCATGATATTTCGTTTCACGCCGTAATCGATCAATACGACTTTTTTCGTATTCTCAATATCTTTATAGCCGCTTTGACCTTCCACTTTCGGCAGCTCCCAACGCGCTTGCGTCCAGTCAAAAACATCTTCGGACCCGACATCTTTCGCAAGATCCGCGCCGACGAGCCCCGCCCAATCCTTAGCTTGTTTGGCTAAAGCAGGAATATCAAAGGCGCCTGCTGGACTATGCGCGATAACACCATTTGGCATGCCATTGTCTCGGATAAAACCAGTCAGCGCGCGCGTATCGATACCCGATAGGCCGATGATTTTTCGAGCGGCCAGCCAATCGCCTAATTCGGTATCGGACCGCCAATTTGAAGCTGGCGTGACTGCCGCGCGAAAAATACCGCCAACCGCAGCCGATTCGGCCCGGGAACTACTCGCTTCCTCATCTTCAATCGTCGTGCCGGTATTTCCAATATGCGGAAACGTAAAACAGACAATTTGTGCCGCATAAGACGGGTCTGTCAAAATCTCCTGATAACCCGTCATCGCTGTATTGAAACACACTTCACCGACGGCTGAACCAACATGACCCACGCCGGTACCGTAAAAGGCCTCTCCGTTGGCGAGAACAAGCACAGCAGTTGGCAGGCGGGTGGGTTGAAACGTCATTGCGTCGTGATTCCATGTGTCAGGCAGGCAAACTGAGGGCGTTTTATAGCGCTAATCGCGATTGGCAAGGCCGCATTGCGTTCCCCACCATATAAATTCAGTCCTCATCAAAAATTCGCGAAAGGCTTGGCAAAACCCGTCTACAGGCGTATGGGACGTCTCTTGAAAGACAGGGATGTGGGGCCGCCCTGGGCAAAAAGAGTGACTGACATGTCCGATACAATGACACTTCGTGCACGTATTAATGATGCAACAAAGACTGCCATGAAGGAAAAAGACAAACTGCGTGTCTCGACGCTGCGGCTCGTCTCCGCAGCTGTGAAAGACCGCGATATCGCAGCCCGTGCAGAAGATCGCGTCGAAGGCATAGATGAAGCCGAAATCCTCTCATTGCTGGCAAAAATGGTCAAACAGCGCAAAGAAAGCGCGCAGACCTATGAAGATAATGGCCGACCTGAACTTGCGGAACGGGAGCGGGAAGAAATTGAAATTATTCAAGATTACATGCCAAAGCCGCTGTCTGAGGACGAAATGAACGCAATCATCGCAAATCTTGTCGAGACCTCCGGCGCGACCTGTTTGAAAGATATGGGCAAAATCATGGGGCAGCTAAAATCTGGTTATGCTGGCCGTGTCGATATGGGAAAAGCGGGCGCCGTGGTTAAAGCGCATCTATGCAATACGGCTGCTGGCTAAGATAAAAAACCGCTTAAACGGTCCATAGCCGCCTCCAATTCGGGGACTCCTGCGGCATAGCTGATACGGATATGCCCTTGGGCATGAAATGCACTGCCTGGTACAGTGGCGACACCTGTCTCTTCGAGTAAACCTAGCGCAAAAGCCGCGTCATCATCCGTGACTTTTGAAACATCCGCGAAGGCATAAAATGCCCCTGGGGGCGTTAAGCAACTTATGCCAGACATGGCATTTAACCGTGAGACCACACGATCTCGCCGTTTAGCATAAGTCGCGCGCCACTCGTCCAGAAAGCTCTGATCTCCATTTAAAGCCGCAACGGCCGCCCATTGGCTTATACTGGCCGGATTGGATGTGGTTTGGCCGATATATTTCCGTATAGCCGTAATCAACCACTCTGGCCCGCCGCCATATCCAATCCTCCAACCTGTCATGGCATAGGCTTTAGACACGCCATTCATCGTCAAAATTCGATCAAAAAGATCAGGTGCGACCTGCGCCATTGTCGCAAAACTAAAATCGTCATAGACGAGGTGTTCATAAATATCGTCGCACAGAATGAGAACCTGCGGATGAGCGCGGAGGACTTCTGCGAGCGCCCCTAGTTCCTCTGCCGTATAAGCCGATCCGGTCGGATTAGACGGCGAATTAAGCATGAGCCATTTCGTTCGCGGCGAAATCGCGGCTTCTAAGGTCTCAGGCGAAAGCTTAAATCCTGTCGTCGCATGGCAAGGCACCACGATTGGCTGTCCCCCGCAAAGCTTGACCATGGCCGGATAACTCACCCAGCATGGCGCTGGGATAATCACTTCATCCCCTGACCCAACTGTCACGGCCAGCGCATTAAAAAGAACAGGCTTCCCGCCCGGCGCGACGGTAATCTGGCTAGCTTCATAGCGAAGGTCATTATCCCGCTTAAATTTATCAGAGATCGCCCGTTTCAATTCAGGAATACCGTCAACGGCCGTGTAGCGGGTCGCGCCAGCATTCATGGCCCGTGTCGCCGCCCGCCGAATATGCTCGGGCGTATCAAAATCTGGCTCCCCTGCTGACAACGAGATTACGTCTCGGCCACTAGCCCGCAAATCACGGGCAGTCTGCGTAATCGCCATGGTCGCAGACGCACCAATGCGTCTAATTCGGTCTGATAGTCTTGTATCGGTCATAAGATGGGCATAGGCGCGAGGCATTAATTGGGAAAGCTGAAATTATGTCTTTGCGTGAATTTTGCGTGCTGATGCTGGTTTGCGGAATTTGGGGTCTGCATTTCGTCGTGATGAAATTCACAATCGCAGATGTGGGCATCCCTCCGCTCTTCTATGCCGCCATGAGAGTAACTCTCCTCGCACTTATCCTCCTGCCCTTTTTGAAATGGCATAAGGGCCAAATGAAAGCCGTTCTGATGGGCGGATTAGGTTTTGGGGCCCTAAATTACGCCTTTATGTTTCCTGCGCTGCAACTCACAACGGCGAGTGCGGCCGCGATTGCTATTGAGCTTTATATGCCGTTCTCCATCATTCTGTCAGTTGTTTTTCTGAGCGAACGGATTGGGCCTTGGCGAATATCCGGGGCGACACTCGCTTTTATTGGCGTTGTTTTAATTGGTCTAGGCGCGCCGTCGGAAATTGCCGGAAAAGGATTCGCTTTAGGCATTCTTTTAATGGCCTGCGGCGCGATGGCTGAAGCCATAGGTGCAATAAGCGTGAAATCCGTTAAATCTGTCAGCCCCGTCCAACTGCTAGTTTGGTTCGGCATTGTCGGGTCTTGTGTGTTATGGCCACTTACATTGGTGCTGGAAGACAATCAAATGTCAGCCTTCGCGCCCGACACACGCTTAAATTTTAGCTTTGCCCTCATCTACTCTGTCTTGCTTGTCAGTCTTGTCGCGCATGGATCTTACTATTGGCTCTTGCAGCGCCGGCCTATCCATACAATCGCTCCGTCAGGCTTAATGACGACTGTCATTGGGGTCATCGCTGGAATTTTAATATTGGGCGAAACACCCACACCGATCTTATATGTGGGCGCACTCATAACCTTATCTGGAATCGCTCTCATTTTATGGAGAAATCACAATAAAGCGAATGCGCCAGACTCCGAAATCATCACAGAGGTTTCATGAAGACGTCATTATCTCGTCATGATTGAGCATGATATGTTCAATCGAACAAAATGAGCAATGACATGACACAGGAATTAAGATTTGAGATAACGGTTTTAGTCGGAACAGCCGCTATGGCGCTCTTTCTCATTGTTGCGCAAGGCGTGACATAGGTCCAATAATCCCACAGAAAATTGGCGGCCTGACTGAAATTTAAGGGTTTTGCCACCCGCCGCACCTTGGCGTTCGGTGCGAACCGTCTTAGGCTTTTCTCTTAGATTAAGAAAAATTGAATCGCGAAAAGAACGGCCAAACTTGCACCCCACGGGACAAAAAGACGCGAGTTTTTCGCCATATCACGATGAAGATCGTCTTTTTGACTTCCTTGATGATGACGCGCAGCGCCATGCCTCCACTGCCATTATCGTCTTTTTGGTCCATGTTGGGCTTGCGCTTTCCTTGTCAGGTAGTTTCATTGTCCCAGATTTAAAACCGCCGCCTGAACCTGAGGCCGTAACGATCGAAATCGTAACATTTGAGCCCGTGCCAGAGCCTGAAGAGGCATCTGAACCTATCGTCGTGGAACCAACATTAGCACCGCCGCCGCCCACCGCTATCCCAGAACCTCAGCCGCCAAAACCGCAGCTAGAACCAACACCGCAACCTAGGCCAGAGCCCACACCGCCTCCCCCCCCGGAGCCGGAGCCCCTACCGGAGCCTATTTTTACACCGCCCCCCCCTCCGCCGGAAATTCTCGCGCAGCCTGAACCTATCGCGCCGGACCCTTTGCCTGAGCTGTTGCCAATACCCGAACCGTTGCCAGAGCCCGTTATTGAAATATTCGAGCCACTCCCGGAGCCTCTTCCGGACCCAATTCTGGAGCCAGAACCTGAGCCAAGTTTAGAATTATTCGACCCGCTTCCGCTACCGGAGCCAGAGCCATTACTTGAGCCTGAACTAGAGCTAAAGCTTGAACCACTACCGGACCCTGTTCTCGATCCAGCGCCTATTATTGAAATTTATGAGCCGGAGCCGCTCCCAGAACCCGAACCCGAACCTGACTTTGACCCTGTTGTAATTGACCTAGATCTGGCGCCCACACCCGGCATTATTCGTGCAGAGCCGCTCCCTGAAATCATTGAGCCAGAACCCTTACCGCCTCAAATTATTGTTGAACCGGA
>CAZKHC010000011.1:9164-24044 GCA_964552135.1 uncultured Algimonas sp.
GTTGAACCGGAACCAGAACCTCTTCAGGAGCCTGAATTTGACCCGCTACCAGAGCTAGATCTTATTATCACAGCCCCAACCGTACTGGCGTCGCCGGACGCTCCCGAGACCCGCGCCGAAGAACGCCGCGCTGTACCTCAAGAGCAAAGTGACCCCTTTCTTGATCTGCTGAAAAAGGACCGCGGCTCAACACTGGATGAACCCATTGCGAGTCGACCACCAGCCCGAGGCGGCGGGAATGAAGGCGCAATAAGTCTCGGAGGCTCTGTAAACGCACCGCCCGGCGGAGGGACGCAAATTGGACGCTCAAGTCCGGGCGCTGGCAGCTGGTCGCTGGGTCCGCAACCGACAACGCCAGGCAATGGTTATGAAAGTTTGAATTTGGATATTCGCTGCCGAGAAGAGGGTCGGACCCATGAAGATTGTCCGGAATATATCAATAGAAATCGCGGCCGAGACAGAACGGGACGCGAGAGCTTTGATGGTCATGCCGGAACAGGCACTGATCGGGGAGACCGCATTTCCGCGTCGCGAAGAATACCAACGCGAGGTGAACTTGCGCCGAATATCGGCGACCCTTCCGTTAATAGCGGAGGGCCCTCGACCGGTGCATTGGATTTTCAAGATACCAATTTTGACCGAGAATTTCTGGGAACGCCATTGAATAATGACCCTAAACCGCCAGGTCTAATCAAGCGTCTTACCCAACCCGAGACAAATATTCCCAGCAATGATTGGACCTTAACGCCGCCGCCCGAAACGCCAAGCGACGACAATGAGGAAACAATCGACTGGGTTTTAAACCCGGACCCGAAGGAATAAAATCCGGTTGAGCTTTATTGCACCATTTGACTAAGACCATCGGTCGCGCTGTCCAAGGCCTTTTGTGTCTGTGCCTTTTGCCGAAACGACATCACGCGGCCAATGTATGGAAAGCCGCCAAGCTCATGGTTCGCTTCGATTAAGAAACTTGTCCCAGTTTCCGTTTCATTCAACGCAAGGGTGACAGTTTGATCGCCCAAAGGTCCAACGGTTTCAAGTAGCACGAATTGTCCGGGCTCAGTCTGCAAGATGTCAATTGATCCGAAGGCCTTGCCAGACTGCCACGCCGCCGTCTGTCCTGTTCCATATTCCGCCCCGCCAAAAACCCAATCACTTTCGGGACCGCCTATACCTGTCCATTCGGGATAAGAGCGTAAATCAGATATCACCTCATAAACGGTTAATACGTCCGCATCTAACACTCTGCTGGCATCAACGCGTTGCTGCGACGGCATAAATGCGCCGATGATGCAAAGTGAAATAAACACAAAGATTGTGAATAGAATTATGCGAAACAACCACTTCATAATTGCTATGTCTAACGCGATAGGTCGATTGACGCTATCGAAAACGAATAGTAGCGAAGACGCCCGCACCGCATAAGGGACGGAGGAGGATTCATGATGTCAAACCACGTTATTTTTGCCAAAGATGGACCCTCTATGATGGCGGAATTTGGCGGCCTCGCCATGTCCGGTTTAACCTTACTAGGCTCGCTCTTTCTCTTTGTTATAGGCCTTTTGGTCATCACAGGGGTTGTTATGTTCGTCATAGATATAACCCAAACCCGATCAGCGATTCGTCGTAACTACCCCGTGATTGGTCGTTTTCGGACTTTATTTTCCCATCTAGGTGAATTTTTTCGACAGTATTTTTTCGCGCTGGACCGCGAGGAAATGCCCTTTAACCGCGCTGAGCGGCAATGGGTAGACCATGTTTGCGAAGATGGAACTGATGTGGTGCCTTTCGGATCCACAAAAGTTCTAGCCGTGGGCACACCGATTTTTGCTAATGGTCTCTTTCCGGCCCTAGATGATGATATTCCGCCCAAGCCAGATTTCACAATTGGGCCGCAAACGCGCAAACCCTATCAGCCGGGCTCTTTGTTTAACATCTCAGCCATGAGCTATGGCAGCTTATCCAAGCCAGCCATTCAAGCTCTCTCCCGCGGCGCCGCGCTTTCGCGCTGTTTTCTCAATACAGGCGAAGGCGGGGTCTCGCCATATCACCTCGAAGGCGGTTGCGATATTGTCTATCAACTTGGCACAGCGAAATTTGGCGCACGTAATGAAGATTCAACGCTGAACGAAGAGAAATTACGAGAGGTTTGTGAAAACCCGCATATCAAAATGGTCGAGATTAAACTCTCCCAAGGTGCAAAACCGGGAAAAGGTGGAATCCTTCCCGGGAACAAAGTCACCGCAGAAATAGCTGCCATCCGGGGAATTGAAGAGGGCGTCAGTGCGCTTTCGCCAAACCGTCATGTTGATGCAGGAAATGCAGCAGAATTACTCGACCTCATCCACCGTATTCGAGAAGTCTCTGGCCTTCCGACGGGAATTAAACTTTGCATTGGGCAAGTCAGCCCCGTTGTCGATTTGCTCAAAACAATCAAAACCCGCGGCGACGCCTCCGCACCAGATTATATTGTTATCGACGGCGGCGACGGCGGAACCGGCGCCTCGCCCCTGCCATTGATTGATAATACGGGCTTGACCGTTCGGGAAAGCCTGCCGTTAATGGATGATCTTTTACGTGAATATGGGTTGCGTGAGCGTGTTAAGCTCATCGCATCAGGGAAGCTGATTACGTCGGCAGATGTGGCTTGGGCCTTTTGCGCGGGCGCAGATATGGTCAATAATGCCCGCGGCTTTATGTTCGCACTTGGCTGTATTCAGGCTTTAAAATGCGACAAAAATACCTGCCCAACCGGAATTACGACACATAACCCTCGCCTGCAGCGCGGATTGGACCCAGCCAATAAGGCCGTTCGGGTCCACAATTATATCAAAAATATCGTCAAAGAAGTTGAGATTATCACTCACGCCTGCGGCGTGGATGAACCACGGGAATTGCGGCGCGAGCATCTATTGATTGTACAGTCTTCAGGCCGATCAACGCGATTTGACCAAGTTTGGGACCGGTCAAACTACATGTAATTTTAGGCGTATTTCTCGCCAAGATAAACACGTCGCACATCCGGGTTAGACCGAATTTCATCGGGCGTTCCTTCAAACAAAGCTTCGCCCTGGAAGAGGATAGAGGCTCTGTCGACAATATCGAGCGTTTCTCGCACGCGGTGATCCGTAATCAAAATTCCGATACCGCGTTTCTTGAGATAGAGTACAAGTTCGGAAATATCAGCAATCGCAATTGGGTCGATGCCTGTGAAAGGCTCGTCGAGGAGAATAAAACTCGGACGCGACGCGAGGGCACGCGCAATTTCAACGCGGCGGCGTTCCCCGCCAGATAAGGCCAGAGCCGGAGATTTTCGGATATGACCAATATTCAGCTCATCGAGTAAAGCCGACACATTATCATCCCATTTGGCGCGGTTTTTTTCCGTCAATTGCACTACGGCTTTGATGTTTTCTTCGACCGTGAGCCCGCGGAAAATAGATTGCTCTTGCGGCAAATAACCGACGCCCAGGCGCGCGCGCTGATACATAGGAAGCTTAGTAATATCTTCGCCGTCCAGCGTAATCATACCGCGGTCTGCCTCTATGAGGCCCATAATCATATAGAAACTCGTTGTCTTGCCCGCGCCGTTTGGCCCCATGAGGGCAACGACTTCGCCGCGCTGAACCGTCAGCGTGATGTCTTTTACAACGACGCGGCCATTATAGGCCTTCCCAATACTATTGGCTGCCAAACCTGTCGCAGGCGGCGTAATGATATTGGGCTCAACCATAGGATCTGCTTCGGCCATTAATTTACGCCTAGCGCAGAATCGGTATTGCGAATGAGGATTGAAACCCGGCGACCTTTACTGCATTTTCGGCCATTACAATTGCCAACAATCTTTGCTTCGCGTGTCGACAAATTATAATTCAGTTTTTCACCTGTCACGACGCTGTCTTCTTGCAGAAGAACGACATCCCCAGTCACCACAAAACTATCATCCGTTTGCGTGTAGACCGCTTTGTCCCCGCGCACTTCCTGCTCGGGTGTGATGTAGTAAAAATTCCCCGTCGCGACCATCCGGCTAAACCCGCTGGTTGACACTAATCCATTCTGCGACCCATCGGTATAAATCTGAACCTTATCTGCTAATAATCGAACATCGCCCTGGCGTATATCGGCCTGCCCCGTCAGAATGATAAGGCCATTTGATGTCGACGCATCATCGGCATCCAAAATAATAGGGTCCGAGCTATTTGTAGAAAATTGCGCTTGCGCGGCTGCCGGAGCGATCCAGCCTGACGCCGCTATTAAAATTGAGAGCAAGTGTTTCATTGGAAACATCCTAATTTTCGGTCGACGAAATCACGATCCGCGTTCTACCGTTCCCAGCACAATTATCGCCTAAGCATTTTCCCGAGAACAAAATCGTCCCCGACTTGGTGTTATAGGTCAGTTTTTGCGTTCGAACGCGTTTTCCGCTGCTTTCTATCACAAATACATCACCGGTCACGGTCATAATGTTTTTATTGCGCTCGTAAATGCCTTGAGTGCCGCGAATATCATGCGTGTCCGATTTGAAATGAAAGTTTCCTGTCGCAACGATCCGGCGGATAGCGCCAAATTTCACGCTGCCAGTTTCCGAACCATCGCTTTTCTTCACGCGAAAAATATCCATCTTATCGGAGGTAATCACGGCGCCGTCCTGTTCCACACGCACATCTCCGCGCAAATCCGTTCTATCGCCCTGATAAATCCCCTTTCGGGCGTTCACATCAATGGGACCATCCCCGCCAAATCCAAAGGTACTGTCTTCCTCCGAAGCATTTTCATTCTGCGTTAAATCCGCAGTCATTCCATCTTTAAAAATAAAAGTCTTATAGTCATCTTCAATCGAATAGCTTTGGCCGTTAACGGTTCCGAATTCACCGACACAGGTGATAGCTTCATCTCCTTCGATACGTTTCTCCACATTAAAGATACGCGCATGTTGTGTGTCGCAAATATTTCCATCATCTGTTTCGAGATTCACATCTCGGCGAAGGTTCAGGATTTTATCAATGTCATTATACGATCCGTCTTCAGCGATTACGGCACTACTCTCAACATTCTCACTCCTGTTGAATTTTAGAATGGGCTTATCCAGCGTAATAATATTGCTCGTTTTCATCCGCCGAATGGCTGTATCCGCAATGAGATAAAATGGTAGTCCATCCCCTGTCCGCCCAGAATATCGTGGTTGAACCATTTTGACACTTTCCGTTGGGTCATTTTCATCAAATATAGTAGTGCGAGGGCCCGATAAAAACTGCCAAATCAATATGGCCACCAATGCCGCCGAAAAACCCATCAATATAAAACGCAGGAGATTAATCCGCTTCGTATGGGCGCGAGCCGCCTCGAGGGTAAGAGCTCGTTTAGGTTCCCAAAGGCCTAGATCTTCTGATGCGCGGCGATCAGATGCGGATGATATCGATGCAGAGGCGTTCATGTCTGCGTTACCTATAGCGAGTCAAAGACCATGGCGCGACTGCAAAAATGCCGGTCTGAAGAAATCGTAATGAGTCCCAATTCACGCTTTAATCGGCACGGCGCATACGGTGCGAGAAAATATCCACGTCCGACCAACCCGATAAATCGAGCTGCGCGCGTGTTGTCAAAAATTGGAAACACTCCTGCGCGATCTCCCATCGCCCTTCGCGCATCAAGCGCGCTGATAAAATCGTCTTGAGTTGATGCAAATAGAGCACGTCCGAAGCTGCATAATTCAGCTGTGCCTCTGTCAGTTCATCGGCCGCCCAATCAGAAGATTGCTGCTGTTTGGACAAATCCACATTGATAAGTTCTTTCGTCAAATCTTTTAGGCCATGGCGATCTGTATAAGTGCGAACCAATCCCGATGCGATTTTCGTGCAAAAAACAGGCGCAACAGTCACGCCGAGATCACGCATCATCATAGCGACATCAAATCTGGCAAAATGAAAAATTTTCGTCTCAGCTGGATCCGCCATGAGTTTTTTCAAATTTGGTGCGTCATAAGTTGCGCGGTCCAACTGGACGATATGCGCATCGCCATCGCCGGCGGAAAGCTGCACGAGGCACAGCTTGTCGCGTACAAGAGACAATCCTTGTGTTTCCGTATCAACCGCGACGGCAGATCCAAAATCTAGCCCCTCAGGCAAATCACCCTTATGCAAATGAACAGTCATATTATTGTCTTTCTGTGACGTTGCGAGGGCCTTAAGCGGCGAAGCCTGTCTTTTCAAGTTTCGTGACCGGCGGAATCTATTTTTAATCATTAAATGATTGTTATACCCGATTTTCGGCGACGGCTGCTCTTTCGGCCTGCTATAGACGGATTATGGACCTCTTCATCCCAGCGCGCCCAAAAACGAAAAACGAATGTTACGCCGTCTTCGCCAATAAGGATATGCGCTATGATGGGGCCTTATTCCTGGGCGTAAGTTCCACAGGAATATTTTGCCGCCCGGGCTGTCCAGCTCGTCTTCCAAAATATGAAAATTGTCATTTCTTTGATAAAGCTTCAGAAGCTTTGGCCGCCGGTTACCGAGCGTGCAAACGCTGTCACCCCCGCAGCGGCGAGACTGCCCTCATCAAGACTCTCATTTCGCTTGTCGAAGATAATTCGGAGTTTAAGGTATCGGATGCCGCGTTGACAAAGCGCGGCATAGATCCATCTACCGCTCGGCGGCAATTCTTGTCCCGATTTGGAATGAGTTTTAAGGACTACTCGCGCGCGCGGCGCTTAGGGCGCGCAGCCAAGACAATCCAAAAAGGAGGCCGTATTTTGGACGCACAATTAGAGGCTGGTTTCGAAAGCCCTTCTGGGTTTCGGACAGCCTATATAAACATATTTGGACATGCTCCGAGCAAAGGCCATCCAGACCCACTTTATATCGACTGGCTGGAGACTCCTATGGGACGTATGATCGCTATTGCCGATGAGACGGCGCTTTTTATGCTGGAATTCACAAATCGAAAAAATATGCGGCGGCAATTTGATAGACTTCGCACAATACAATCCCGCGCCATCCTGCCGGGCCGCACAGACATCACGGCGCAAATTGAAACAGAATTAGCCGATTATTTCACTGGAAAATTAAAGAGATTCACCACACCGCTGGCGACATCCGGCACAGCTTTTCAACGTCAAACCTGGGAGGCTTTACAAACCATACCGCATGGCGAAACCCGCACATATGCTGAGCTTGCCGAAATGATTGGAAAACCCACCGCGATACGCGCGGTCGCATCGGCCAATGCCAATAATGGTCTTGCGCTGATTATCCCTTGCCATCGTGTGATTGCAAAAAATGGAGGACTGGGCGGCTATGCTGGCGGAATCGATCGCAAGAAGGATCTACTAAGGTTAGAATCCGAACCGAAGACCCTTAAATCGGCGTAAGTGTGAGCTGCGCATTGAGGCCGCCATTTGGCGCCGTCGTCATCAAAGCCGTATCAACAGTAACAGCGTAACCCGTCACTAAATCCTCTATCCAGCCATAAAGCGCTATCGTCGATGCATCATCGATCCAAACGCTTAAACCGCCCTCTGATTGCGGTTGAACACGCGATAGATTGATACCGCGTTTGCGCGCCATCTCCACAAGCGAACCACGCGTAAATTCGGCGCGTTCACCCGAAATTGCAGATGTCCCTAACCGGGGGGCAGCCTTGAGCCAAAGCTCACGATCTGTTTGCGCAGCTTCCAAAGCCGAGGCTCCGTCAGGACCTCTTTCACGTGTCAGTGCAAACCAGGCTAGAAATACAATAAGTAAGCCCGCCAAAACCATGAGCAAGATTTTTTCTCTTGGCTCACGCGCATTCAGCCAATTCATCATGAGCCCGCTCCCAAGCTAAGGGAGGCTTCGCCCACAAATGCGCCGTCTTGCTCTCTTACGCCGCCAGTGACCAACGTTCCGCCGGCTCGCTTTATCGCATTTTCAACGCGGCTGGCCGCATCAAAATCGGGATAGATTAAGCGCAGTCGTAAGGTTCCATCTTTGGCATTAAACCGCAGTTGATCGACGCGTACATCCTCCATCTTGGAAAGACCTGAAAATAAAATATTAGATAAATCAAGAAAGCCCGCGGATTTAACAGGACCTGATTGAACAGACTTTGCTGCAGCGCGGCCAGGATTTGACGGTGCGCGTTCCCCCGTCGCGGCTAAATAATCGGCGGCTGTTTGAGCGCGAAGGTCTTTTGCCTGCGCCGTTGCGGCGCGGTCTGTTACACCGTTCCAAATAAAGAAAACCAATAAAGCACTAGCCGCAAGCACGCCAAAGCGAATAGATGGTCCGCGAGGAATATTCACATTTGATTGGGTTCGATATTCCCCTTGAAGTAAATTTAACCCGCGGCCTTCCGCGAGGCCTTCTGAAAATTTCGCAGCGAGAGCCGCATCACTTAGCTCATCTAAGGTTTCTTCTGTCCAATCCAAATCCAGCGCAGCTTGCCCAGGTTCCACAGCTCTGTCGATGACGCGCAGCGCATGCTCCCCTTCCAGCAGATCATAATCCGCATAGGCGGCTTTGGGTTTTAAACCTCTCAAGGTCTCGACAAGACTGTCCATGACGGATTTGTCAACCACCGCAAGTTTTGGTGGTTGATCCGAGGATAGTGCAAAATGAAGCGTTTCAGCGCTGGCCGCAATATCATCCTCACGGGCGAAACGGGCCATTTGCTGCTGCTGCTTACGCGCAGCTTTTGGTAGTTCCGTATCAAACAGACGCACAATCTGTCCCGGCAAAATGAGTATAGGGTCGCGGACATCCAACTCTGGAATTTCTGCGGACGGCACGCGGCGAGTGTCATATGCCTCTAACGACAGCGTTGCGAGAATCCCTTCCCCGCCTTCTGTCGCAGGCAAAATCAATATTGTTTTTGCGGCCATTAGGGCGCGTCCTGTTCAGTTTCTATAGCGCTTCGAATTTCTTCGCGAAATGTCTCTCGACCCCATCCGCGATATGTTAAGCGCGGGGCCTCGTCTACCCCATCATACCGATAAGTACGAACGCGCTCTGCAGGACCGACCGTTGTTACGACTTCGACAAAAACTGATTCTACGTCAATTCCAATTCGCGCCTCAGTCAATCCTTCAACGCCTGTCGCCAACAACGCCTGCTCAAGTTGCTCCGGATTGGTATACCCTTCCAAAGGACGGTCCCGCAGCAGCGCCGTGGCGGCTGGTACAACCAGATTAACATCTTTCTCACTCGACAATGCCGCTACCAATATCAACAGCCGCTCTTGCGACAAACTATTTATATTCACTAAGGGCCTTAAACCCGGTTCACCGGTACAAACAAAAGGTTTGAATAGTTCCCACAAGTCCTCATCCATTCCCTGTAAGGCTCGCATTTCTTCTGGGCCGCGCAGCGCCGTATCTGAGGTTCGATAAGGCGGGGTTTTACGTAAATATGTTCCGTCTTCCGCGCCATTTGGAGATTGTTGTTGGTTCGCGTCCTGCCAATCGATGAGGACCTTTGCTAAAGCCGTTGCTTGATTTTGCGGTAGTCCCAAGAGTTCAGACAGCCGAACAAATTCCAATTCGGCCGCATCGACTTTCGTTCCATTAATATCAATTAGCGAATTCAAATTAAAACACTGGCTAGCATCTTTCAGGGTCACCGAAATCTGGCCCGCCGGCGTGGGCAACACCAATGGCGTTTGAGATTGGAGGAGCGCCGCTTTTCCAATGGGCGGAAGATCTGCAAAATCATTTTGTAAAAAAGCTGTGACGAAATCTTCCGCTCCGCTGGCTTGCCAATCTGCTTGAGCATAGGCGTGAACGTTAATGGTGCGTTTTACGGCAAAACGAATATCGTCCATGAGAGCCACGGTAATTGCGGCCATAACCGTCATGATCAACAGAGTCGTCAACAAGACAGTTCCGCGCTCATTTTTTCCGCGGGGGTTTTTATGTCTTTTCCGCTCTATCATAATGATAACTCGAATAAATGAACGGTCTCCAAACCCCGAGAGTCTGTAATACTTAACTCAATCGCGCCTTGGACCGTTTCCAATTCTGCAGCTTGAGATATGAAAATCGTCCAGTCTTCGATAACAGGGTTTCCAACGGCAGATCCCCCGGCGCGCTGATTATTCCGGAAAACAACCTCAACATCTTCGATATTATCAAGCAAGACACGACTAAACCAATCGTCTCTTTCAGCGGGATTTTCATGTCTGAGCGTTTCGCGAATAAATTGACCGTCGCGAACAACATATCGCACACGTTCGGCTTGGCCGCGCTGCGCGCCAGCAGGATTGCTACGGCCCAGCCGCGTAAATGTAAGAACTGAATCAGACTCAGCGGGATCGCGCGTTGTGACCAAAAAAGTCTCGGTCCCGCCTACCCCGTCGCGCATGGGCCTGAGGTCCATCGCATTTATATCTGCACGCAAAATCGCGCGAAAAGCCGTAATATCGGAGAGCTCAGCAGAGGCAACGTCCAACCTGTCTTTCGCGGCAAAAGTTTGGAACATGGCGGTGAAAGTTCCAGCGCTGATTAAAGCAAAGATGAATAGAGACACTAAAACTTCGACTAGTGTGAAGCCGCTTTCGGAAGTGGGTTTCAAACTCATTTTGACGTCGCTAACCACGCTAAGCGCGTCACAAACACATCATCCCTTTGGGACACGGATACCCGTAATTCTACAAGGCCATCTTGAGGTGTCTCAGCCGTTTCCACGCGCCAAGAGTAGCTTTGCCCACCCGCCTCTTCTGTCCCAGATTTCGTGCCAATTTCGGGGCGACGCATGCGCGCTAGGATAAGCTGATTATCGGCTACAACACCAGCATAGGTTTTATGTGTCAAACGTTGGGTATGAGCTACGGATTGGGTTGTCGCACGCGACAAACCGATAATCGCAATCGAGAAAATCAAGAGAGCTCCCAGAACTTCTACAAGTGTAAATCCTGCTTCCTTTACGGTACCCGTCACCTCTGAGCTATTCATGGGGTAGATTCCGAAAAAATGCGGCCGCGCGCATCTGGCTCTATTGTGAAGCGTTCGTCGCGACCATCCAGTGATAAAGTAAAAGACGTCACGTTTCCGGTGGCATCAAAATAAATAAGTGGCGGTAATTTCCCGTCTTTTTTGGCTTTAGATCTTGTTCTATCTGCCAAGTCGATATCTTGTTGCTCTACTGTCAAATTAAGCCCAGAAATATGCGAAAAAGCGTGGCTCTGTTCGGCAACCCATTCGCCGTCATATCGCGATATTTCTAAGCCCCCTGTCGTGAAATCCACACCGCGGCTTTTCCCGTCGATAACGCTCTCGCGGGCAGCGACATTCAAAAGTGTTGCAACGCTGGTAACCTCCTTTTTAAAAGGCGGCGCAGGGTTTGGGAGGTTGAGCACAACCAATCCTGTGGTCAGCCCCAAAAGCGCCAAGACGCAAAGAATTTCGACAAGCGTAAAGCCGGCCTCTTTATCCTCAGATGCGCTATTTAGCGGCGCGTTATTCGACGGGATTAGGGCCAATTCCCAATATCCGCATTCTGATCTTCTCCGCCAGGTTCACCGTCTGCACCCAATGAGAAAATATCGATCGCGCCACGTTCCCCGGGATTGCGATATTCATAAGCATTTCCCCAAGGGTCTAGGGATAATTTTTCCAAATGACCACTTGAAAGAAGAGCTTCCAAACCATCCTGCTGAGAGGGATAGTTAAAATTATCTAGCCTATATAACTGCAAGGCGGATTCAATTGCGGCGATATCACCTGCCACACGGGTCGCACGTCCTCTGTCAATTTGAGGCAAGACGCTGACAACGGTGAAACCAATCAAAAGACTGATAATAACCAAGGTGACAAGAACTTCGACGAGTGTAAACCCATCTTCATTTGATGCGTTTTCCATAACTAATAAGCCAATGAGTTGAGTTGAAGAATTGGAAGAAAGATAGCGGCTACGACGAGGAGCACAACACCCGCAAGCAGAATAATGATAGCGGGCTCAAGCAGCGTCAAAAAAACGGTTGTTTGCGCGTTAAATTCATCCTCTAGATAATCTGCGGATTTTGCAAACATTTGGCCCATATCACCAGAGGCTTCTCCGCCCATGACCATCTGGGTCACAAGCGGCGGAAAAACGCCTGACTCTTTAAGCGCTGCCGACATAGGCGCACCGGAGCGGACCCGTTCAACGGCGCCCTTGATAGCGTCTCGCATGACAATATTGCGCAACGTATGCTGAGCCGTATCCATAGCCGCAAGAGCCGGAGTTCCTGAGGTGACAAGCCCCGCCATAGTCCGAGAAAAACGGGCGGCATTCACATCTCGGTTTAAGCGGCCAATGAGCGGCAACCGAAGCTTAAAACCATCCCAGCGACGACGAAAGTTTTGTTTCTTAAGTGCATATCGCAGACCAATAAAGGCGATCACAAATATCGCCAAAACGAGAAGCCCATAACTTTGTAAAAAATTTGAGGCCCAAATTGTAGCCCGGGTGAGCGGCGGGAGCTCCTGACCAAATGTATCGAATTGCTCAACAACACTCGGCACAACAAAAATCATCAAAACAACAATGACAAGTAATGCGACGGTCATCAACACAAGCGGATAGGCGGTCGCACCCGCAATTTTTCGCCGGATCGCCTGAGCGGCTTCCAAATCATCTGCAAGCCGCAACAAAACGGCAGGGAGCTGTCCGGACGTTTCGCCCGACGCGACCATCGCGGTATAGAGATCCGAAAAAGCTTGAGGTTGACTCCGCAGAGCTTGTGACAATGTTGCGCCTTCCACCACTTGTGCCCGAATAGACAGCAAGACGCCTTTCATTTTAGATTTTTCAAATTGCAGGGCCGTCACGCGAAGCGCATCTTCAACGGGCGTTGCAGCATCGATTAAAATGGCAAGCTGTCTCGTGGCGCGGGTAAGTTCAGCATGTTTAATCTTGCCTGTACCGAAACTATTTGAACTAGCAATCTCTCCAGACTTCACGCCCTTTTTTCGAGATCTGTTTAAATCCAGCGGCGTCAAAGACCGTGCGCGCAGCAAGTCGCGCGCTTCGCGCGCGCTGCCAGCCATTAAAGTTCCCGAACGTTTAACGCCCCCGACATCCAATGCGCTATAATCAAACGCATCCATATTTAAATATTATCCGAACTCTGAGCCGAGCAGACTCGCAGGACTTCTTCAGAACTCGTAACACCGCTAAGCACGGAATCTGCGCCGCTTTGCAGAAGGGTTTTGCGCGTTTGAAACGCATGCGCGGCCATATCTGTTTCGGACGCGCCATCATGAATCATTTGGCGCAGCGTATCGTCATTCACGGCCATTTCATATAATCCTAACCGGCCGCGATACCCAATATTCTGGCATTGCATACAGCCCACGGCTTTGTAGAATTTATGGCCCGTTTTCACGCCAAGTTCTGCGCATTCCGACGCTGTTGGCGTGTAAGTCGTTTTGCAATTATCGCATAACCGCCGCACGAGACGCTGCGCTACAAGGGCAGTGATCGTCGACGACAAAAGGAAAGGCTCAACGCCCATATCTCGCAAACGCGCGATGGCCGCGATGGCAGAATTTGTATGCACCGTGGATAAAACCAAATGGCCGGTGAGCGCGGCCTGCACGGCAATTTCCGCTGTCTCTGGATCGCGAATTTCGCCGACCATCACAACATCCGGGTCCTGACGCAAAATCGCCCGTAGACCCGCGGCAAAACTCATCCCGACTTTATCATTCACTTGGGTTTGACCAATCCCGTCCAGCGCATATTCAACCGGGTCTTCCACGGTCAAAACATTACGCGTTCCGTCATTCAACCGCGATAGCGCGCCGTAAAGTGTTGTCGTTTTACCCGATCCCGTCGGGCCGGTGACAAGGATGATGCCATTGGGCCGCGCAAGCATCGTCTGAAAATCCGTCAGCATGGATTCGTCCATACCAAGCTCCGACAGCGCAATCCCTTGGCTATCTTTTTCGAGTAACCGCATGACCAGACGTTCGCCGTGGCGCGCCGGCAAGGTCGAGACCCGCACATCAATCTGGCGTTCGCCGAGATTAAAAGAAAAACGCCCGTCCTGCGGGATACGTTTATTCGCAATATCTAATCGCGCCATGACTTTAACGCGGCTGACAAGCACAGGCGCGAGACGCGCGGGCAAAGAGAGTTTTTCCGTCAGGGTACCATCAATGCGAAACCGCACTGAGAGCCGCTCTTCATAAGGCTCAACATGAATATCTGAAGTTCGAGAACGAATAGCTTCTTGTAGGATTCCATTGATGAGTCGAATGACCGGCGCATCATCGGCGTCGTCTAAAAGGTCAGATGTTTTTGGCAAGCCCGAGGCAAGCTGCGATAAATCTTCCGGGTCGCCAATCGCGGCATCCGCCGAGCGAGACAAATCGGATTGCGCATAAGTTTTAGAAATTAACCGAGTAAACTCATCTGCGCTCAATTGTTCAGGGCGAATTGGCGCGCCGAACACGCGCCGCGCTTCCAGCAAAGCCTCGCGGGCTGCGCCTGGCCTATGCGCTAACACGGGCATTCCGCCGTCTCCATCGGCAACAATAACCCCGTGCAAACGCGCGAAGGCATATGACAAAGGCGGGAGTGACGCTGTTTGTTCGGTTTCCATATGCAATCAGCCTAGCCTGTTGAAAGCATGCTGAAAAGAAGCATGGGCTGAAAAATAAGTGATGTCCGAATAGAGCCAAATCGCAAAAAAATTATCGTTAATCGATATTTTTTGTTGTTTTTCGATATGTAATATGATTGAACCTTATCCGTTGGGTCCATTTTGTGTTCGGGGGAATGCCATGCTGTCGATTAAAAACATCTCTAAGAGTTTTGGGAATGTTCACGCCCTTAAAAATGTCTCTTTGGACCTAAAGCCTGGGCTTTTTGGTTTGCTCGGACCAAATGGCGCAGGAAAATCCACATTAATGCGTACCCT
>CAZKHC010000012.1:0-23479 GCA_964552135.1 uncultured Algimonas sp.
AGGCCCGCCCCAACAATAATCATGTCCGGCGTATTCGTCATTGCGCTTCGTGTAGACGCGGAGCTGGAAAGTGCAAGAGCCATTAAAAATGCTAAAAGTCATCAAGAATCGGGATGATAGCGCTGGACAAAGATAAAAAGAGTAAACTGCAACCTAAAGGGGATTTTGCATTGAAATCAGGCAAATTTTTCGAAAAATCAAATACTTCAAGACACTTAAGGACATTTTGACGCGGTGAATCGCTCCCATTCACACAATTTTCCTGTAATACTGGCGACACTTGGTGCAAACTAGGTACGGCGAACAGTGAGGTTGCCCCACATCAACTGATCTGTTCGTCACTCTTCATTCCGGCGATATTTCGTCGCGATAGTCGATTTTAGGCTGATAGTTTTCGTCGTGCTTCGCAAGAAGCTCACGCGCTTGAAAATGTGTGGGAGATATCAACATCCCCGAGACAACGACGCCCTGCCCTTCGCGAAACAAATCCGGGAGCGCACCAGAGTATGTGACATGAAGCGGCTTCGCCATATCGCGTTCAAAGTCTTCGATACGAAATTTCGTCGTGAGCCCTTCAGTTTCCACCGAATGCTCTGCGACAAGTCCGCCTATTTTAAATTCATCGGAACGCGGTTCAAACCCTTCAGCCACGACATCGGAGGCATTCTCAAAAAATTGTATGCTTTGGTTCAAAGCTTGGAAAATCAGGAACAACCCGCTGGCCAGCATAAGGCCCAATATAACTATCCAGAGCAATCGCCGGTTACGGTTCGGGGGTGTAATGCGCGTCTCGGACATAAATGTCGAATAACAGGATATGCCTCTGCATCAAGTCGAAGCGGCATAGAGAGGTGACATGGATGAGGTGCGGCGCTAAGCGACGCATATGCGCGAAGCAGCTACAATAATATTAGACAAAGTGTCAGTTATGCGCGGCGGTAAATCGCTCATATCGGACTTAAGCCTAACGCTCTCTGGGCCAAATCTTCTATGGATCGTTGGTGAGAATGGAATTGGGAAAACTTCCCTCCTCCGCAGCTGTGCTGGATTGAGCCGACCGGAGACAGGTCAAATTTCATGGGCGCTAGGTGAGAACAGCGTAACGGCACCGGAAGCCGTGTCTTTTTTACCGTCGGAAAGCTATGCGAAATCCGGATTAAAAGCGGCAGAAGACGCAAAATTCTGGAGTGCAGATTTAGCCAAGGGCGAAATTAAAAATCATGAAAACACGCTAACGCAAAATCTATCAACGGGACAAAGGAAACGCCTGTCTTTTGCAAAGCTCCTCGCAGATAATAATCCCATTTGGATTTTAGATGAACCTCTCGCAGGATTGGATGCGAATGGCCGCGCTTTAATCGCGCATTATCTGCAAAACCATGTTCAGGACGGCGGGCTCGCTTTAGTCGCGTCCCACGCGCCTATCCCTGTTGATGATATTCCAACCCAAAGACTTGCCCTGACATGAGCGCGGTCGTGAAAATATTACGTCGAGACATTACTCGCGCGGCAAGGTCAGGCGGAAGCTGGTCTTATGGTCTCGTGTTCATGGCGATATTTTTGGCTTTATCGGCGATTGCCCTAAAAGGCGAGATGTCTGTGTTGCGGCCCTTAGGCATTCCGCTCATTTGGGTCGCCGTCACATTCGCAAGCCTCATGAGTGTAGACCGTATATTTGCCGAAGATTTGCGCGACGGCACATCAGGGCAGCTCTGGCTTCGCGGCGTAAGCTATATGACGCAGGCCGCTTCTGGCATGTTTAGTTTTGCGCTAATCACGCTTTTGCCGCTTATTTTAACGGCGCCGCTCTGGTCGCTCTTCTTTGACTTACCAAGCAAAACCGTCATCGGATTATGTCTCGCGCTGCTTTGCGCTGCGCCGGGTATTGCCGCTTTCACAGCCCTTTCCAGCGCGCTGACGGGGGCCCGCGGAAAAGGCGGATTTCTGGCCATCTTCATCAGCGCGCCGCTTTTGGTTCCCCTTCTTATTTTTGGCGTTGCCGCATCGCAGCGCTTCGCTAGCGCCGGCTGGGCTGCGATAGAATTACGCGTTCTTGTGGGTTTGTCTCTACTCGCTTTAGCGGTATCAATTCCCGCATCAGCTGCGGCCATAGCCGCTAACACGGATCGATAATGCGTTTTATTTCTTACCTTGCTAACCCCGCACGCTTCTTGCGGTTTTCCAAATATGCCACGCCTATTAGCGGCTGGTTAGCGCTAACTCTATTAGGGATTGGACTTGTTTTCGCCCTCTTCTTATCTCCCCCCGCGAAAGATCACGGCGAAGCTGTACGGATTTTATATGTACATGTACCTGCCGCATGGTGTGCTTTGGCGGCATATACGGGCATCGCAATCGCAAGCCTTGTGAGTTTTGTTTGGCGGCATAACCTCGCCGATTGCGTCGCTAGATCGCTTGCATTGCCTGGCGCAGCCTTCACATTTCTAACCCTCGCAACAGGAAGTCTCTGGGGGCGCCCCGCATGGGGAACGTGGTGGCAATGGGATGGACGTATGACATCCGTATTAATTTTGCTATTCATTTACATTGGGTATATGTCGATTTGGAATATCGTTTCCGACCGACGTCAAGCTTCGCGGCTAGCCGCTATTTTGGCGATGGTTGGGTGGCTCAATATTCCGATTATAAAATTCTCTGTAAATTGGTGGAACACGCTCCACCAACCTGCAACCATCTCCGATATTGGCGCGCCCGGAACATCTTCTGACATAGGTTGGCCTTGGCTTATTATGGCCTTAGGTTACACAGCCTTACTTATTTGGTTTAGTTTACGCGGGACAGAATCTGAGCTTGCCACTCAAAAACAGCAACGCGAGAACAGCTCTGAGCCTGCCAAAGTCATACTCGAAGATATATCATCATGATTGATTTTGGAAAAAACACTGCCTTTATATTGGCCGCTTATGGGGTTTCATTCCTTACGCTCGCAGCGCTTGTGATTCATACAATTCGAAAGCCGCGAAAGTGAGTGACCTCGGCGACACGCCCTATGCACGGATAACCGCGCTCATGGACAGGCTGCGCGCCGATTGTCCTTGGGACCGTGAGCAGAGTTTTGAAACCATTGCACCCTATACGATTGAAGAAAGCTATGAGGTCATGGACGCAATCGAGCGCAAAGATATGGCTGACCTCAAAAATGAACTCGGCGATCTTTTGTTCCAAGTTTTGTTTCACGCCAAAATGGCTTCAGAAATTGATGCCTTCGATTTTTCCGATGTCTGCGATGGCTTGGTTGAGAAAATGGTTCGACGGCACCCGCATGTGTTCGGCGATGCAGAGCGGCCCGACTGGGACGAAATCAAAGCAGCAGAACGCAAGACATCAGGCGAGAAGCGGACTCTGGACGGAATCGCAATGTCGCTCCCGGCATTGATGAGAGCGGAAAAATTACAGAAACGGGCTGCAAAGCGTGGCTTCGATTGGCCCGACACAGATGGCCCGGTTGAAAAATTACGCGAAGAAATAGAAGAAGTTAGTCAGGCCGTTACTGCCCAAGAACAAGACAACATCGAAGAAGAAATGGGTGACTTGTTGTTCTCGGTCGTCAATCTCGCCCGCAAACTAAAGGTCAAACCAGAGCAAGCCTTGCGCGGCGCAAATCGCAAATTCACGCGGCGGTTTAATTTCGTCGAGGAAAATTCTGATACCGATTTAGACGCACTTTCATTGGACGAAATGGAAGCGCTCTGGCAGACTGCCAAAGAGACAGGTCTTTAATAGACAATCAGATCTTTGTGGCGTGACAGGAATTTCCCAGCGTCGGATTCAGACAATCTGACTTGCATATCCGCTGTTCCGCCCTCGCCTGGTTCGTCTTTCAGAACTTGGCCATTTTGATGTAGCCATGCCCGCGCAGAAAAATGGGCAGGTGTAATCCGAATATCGAGGATATGATCATTACGCGTCAAAGCTTCTTCAATGCCTAGCTCTAATTCTGAGACACCCTCGCCGGTCAGGCAAGATATTTCAAAGGCATCCATCATATCAGCATAGGTCCGAGAAGCAGATGCACGTTCTGACAGATGTCGCGCCGGTTCCTCTCCTAGTAAATCCGTTTTGTTCCAAACTTCGATAATGGCTTGTCCATGTTCTGGACCCGCTTCAATTTGATCCAAGACTTCCATAACTTCTTCGCGGCGGCGTTCGGCCAAGGGATCAGACATATCTCTAACATGCACTAGTAAGTCGGCTTCTTTGACTTCCTCGAGCGTCGCGCGAAAGGCCGTAATCAGAGAGGTCGGAAGATCGGAAATAAATCCAACCGTATCAGACAAGACGGCCGTCTGCCCGCTCGGCAGAGGCAAAATACGATGGGTCGTATCCAATGTCGCAAAAAGCATATCTTTCGCAAGAACGCCGCCTTTGGTAATCTTATTAAACAAGGTCGATTTTCCGGCATTGGTATATCCCACCAGAGCGACAACGCGTTCGGGTGCGCGCTGACGCGCCTTACGCTGAAGCCCGCGCGTACGGCGGACATCGTCGAGCTTACGCTTCAGCCGAGTCATTTTGTCGTTTAGAACGCGTCGATCACTCTCAATTTGGGTTTCGCCTGGTCCTGCCAAACCGCCTGTTCCACCGCGCTGACGTTCCAAATGAGTCCATGTCCGAACAAGCCGAGAGCGCTCGTAGCCGAGACGCGCAAGTTCGACCTGAAGCCGCCCTTCTTTTGTGGCCGCCCTTAGCCCAAAAATCTCAAGAATAAGTCCTGTTCGATCAATGACTTTGACCTTTAGAGTGCGTTCCAAATTCCGCTGCTGAACGGGTGTCAATGACGCATTAACAATCAAAAGAGAGAGTTCCTCTCCCGCAATTACTGCCGCCATATCGTCAATCTGCCCAGCACCAAAGAAGTTGGAGCTGCGAATATCGCGGATGGGAATTATGCGAGCGGAGACTGGTTCCACGCCTAGGGCCGTCGCCAGGCCTATCGCTTCATCAAGATCAAAATCCGCATCAGCGGCACGGTTATCTGCAAATCGAGGGTGAGCTACAAATGCGCGGTCACGCTTTACAGCATGTTCAACCATGACATCGCCACAAAAATTTAATCTTCATCGACAGGGTCATGCAACACGACTGGGCCGCCTGGCATAATCGTAGAAATTGCGTGTTTATAGACCAGCTGAACCTGTCCATCGCGTCGCAACAAAACACAAAAATTGTCAAACCATGTCACGACGCCCTGAAGCTTCACGCCATTCACCAAGAAAATTGTCAAAGGTGTTTTCGTCTTGCGAACCGTATTCAGAAACGTGTCCTGAAGATTTTGATTTCTATCGGGCATTGCTCTTCCCCCTATTAAATTACTCTTTTTGAGGTCAGAAGCATTGCCCCGCTACAGCCCACAATTGTGTTTTGTCGCAGCAACCTTAGGGATTCAAGTGGCAATTACCTTCCCGTCTGCGGAAAAAGCTGTATTCAGCTTCATTGCTTCCAAAAATTGGGCAATATTAGCGCGATTGCGGCCAAAACTTCAATCCGTCCAAGGAGCATCAGCACGATTCCAACACTCATTTGTCCATTGGTAAATTGCGCATAAGTTAGGCCCGATTCGGGTAATGTCAGCCCCAATAACGGCCCAACATTAGATAAACTCGCTGCCGCTGACGCAATCGCATCATCCAATGGCAATCCAACAACACCGAAAGCCGCAATCCCGATACCGAACGCCAATGTATAGGCGAAAAAATACATCCAGATAGAAAGGAATGACGCATCGGGAATAGTTTGCGTGCGGAACTTTACGGGAATGACACGCGACGGATGAGAGAGACGTGACAATTCTGTACCTAAATGCCGAAACAGCAGAAGAATTCGGATCAACTTCACTCCACCCGCCGTCGAAAGCGCGGAACCGCCCGCCATAGCAAAAGTTATCAGAACAACCGGCGGAATGAGCTCAAGGCTAATAACTTGGTATTGGAACCCCGTGGAGCTAACGAAAAAGGCGGAGTCCAAAATAAGGTCGCCAAGGCTCGACATCCCAGAAAACATCAATCCCACTAAAACTAAAAATGCCATAATACCAAAAATGGCGCGATGCTCGACGTTTAAAAATATTCGCATAGCATAAGGTATTTTTCGCAAGCGGAAAAAATCCCAAATGACCGCAACATTCATAGCGCCTAACACGCAAAGAATACCAAGAACGGTGGCGGCAAAAGGCGGAATATAAAGTTGCAATGGCCCGGAACGCGGCGTCAACCCGCCCGTACTCACACCGCTAAGCGAAAGGCAAAGCGCTTCAAAAGCGGGGGCGCCGCCAAATGTCATGAGAACAAACCCTACTGACGAGAGTAATAAATACACGCCGGCGACAAGCCTTCCGATGCCGCTCAATCGGCTAAATAATTCTCCGCGGCTCACCGTATAAAGCATGGATTTATGGATACCTGTGCCAGTTTGATTAACGGCCGCAAGAATAACAATTGCAAAGGTCGCGACACTCACCCCGCCAATCCATTGAACAAGCGATCGCCAAAATAGCAAAACGGGAGATAATTCGTCGGGATTTAACCTGGAAGCGCCCGTCGTCGTAAAGGCTGACACGCTTTCAAAATAAGCAGCAAGAAGCGTTGTATCAGGTCCCATAAACCGAAACGGTAAGGCTAGCATTGCCGGCATGAGCACCCAAAACATAATCAAAAAGAGAAGAGCTTCCGATTTGGATTCTCTTGTCTCAAATCCGCTTGAAAGCATAATCAGTAGTAAACCGAAAACACCGATACTGACTCCAAATGTCGCCATACTGACGGCACCCGAAAAATCTTGGCCCAAAATGGCGAGAACACCGCTTATGACATAAAGGAACATGCAGAGCAGAAGCGTCCGCCCAAGCCAGAACAGAATGCGGTTAATTGCCATACCGGTTTAATAATAATCCGATGACACACGGAACATACTCATTATGCTTTCCAATGCGCCTTTTTCAGCCATGAGCACAACGCGGTGCCCTGGACGCAAGACAAATTCCGACGACGGAAAAATCACTTCGCCATCCGCAATAATTGCTCCAATCGCAACACCTTCGTTCATAGCAACATCACCTAAGGCTTTGCCTGCCATTGGGGAGGTATCTAAAACCTCACCTTCAATGACCTCAGCGCCGCCGTGCTCCAGAGAATATACTTCCAAAATTCGGCCACGGCGCACGTGTCTTAGGATAGAGGAAATAGTCGACGCGCGAGGATCAATGATCATATCAATGCCGAGTTCCGATTGCATTTCCTGCATGGACACTTCGTTGATTAAGCTAATGGTTGTTCCGGCGCCTAGTTTTTTCGCCAGAACAGCCGAGAGAATATTTACACTGTCGTTATTAGTTAGGCTAATAACCATTTCGGCTTTTGCAACGCCCGCTTCTTCTTGAATCTCTGCGTCCATTGCATCGCCGTTCAGAATGACCGTCCGGCTCAAGTTCTCCGCCGCATTTTCGGCACGCTTTTTATCGCTTTCGATCACCCTAACCCGCATGCCGGATTTGCCCTCGAGTTTCTCTGCGACATATGTCCCAACATTACCGCCGCCGATTATAACTACATGACGCGCCTGTGTCTGATGCGCCCCAATGACTTCGAGAAGACGTGTCGAATGCGCCGCTTGTGTCACAATATAAGCCCTATCACCCACTTCAAGTGGATCGTCTTGAGTAGGCGCGAATAATTCACCGTCTCTTTCAATCCCAACGACAGCCGCGTGCAGCCCAGTAAATAGGTCCGGTATTTGGCGAATTGGCGTTTGAATAATTGGGCAATCTTCCTCGATTTCGACCCCAAGCAATTGCACAGCTCCATCACCAAAGGGAACAACATTGAAGGCTCCCGGCGTATTCAAACGGCGCAATATAGCTTTCCCGATTTCAATCTCCGGAGAGATAATTATGTCGATGGGCATGTTCTCTCTGGAATAAAGATCATTCCATTGATTATCGAGATAGCCTTGAGCTCGAACCCTTGCGACTTTTGTTGGTACATCAAATAAGGAATGCGCAACCTGACAGGCCATCATATTCACTTCGTCCGCATAGGTAACCGCGATAATCATATCACAATCACGAATCCCTGCGCGCACGAGGACGTCAGGATGGCTGCCGTGACCAATCACTCCCCGAACATCGAGCTCGTTCGTGATTTGACGAATCAAATCAGGAGACGTGTCGATGACGGTAACGGTATTCCGTTCTTGAGATAGTCGCGCGGCGAGCCCGTATCCGACTCTCCCCGCACCACAAATAATGACCCGCATGCATGTATCCTAAACAAGTATCCTGTTTGTGGGGGATTATCTCTCCCGCCCGGTCGCACCTAAGCCTAGCGACTTGAGTTTGCGATGCAAGGCCGAACGCTCCATCCCGACAAAACTAGCTGTTCGCGAAATATTTCCGCCGAATCGGTCAATTTGCGCTTGAAGGTACTCACGTTCAAAATGCTCACGTGCATCACGAAGGGGCATAGCGATGATTTTATCATCGTCATGGGAGTGTTTTCCTGACCTAACAACAGAGACCTCCTTCGGAAGCGTCGCCAAAGTAATCGGCTGCGTTGGCTCGCCCGTGGCCAAAATAAGCAGGCGCTCGACATTATTTCTAAGTTGCCGCACATTCCCCGGCCAATCATGTGCCTGCAATGCGGCCATTGCATCATCACCAATTTGCCGAGCTGGCAGTCCTGTCGATGCTGCCAATTGCTCGATGAAATGCTCAACTAGAGCCGGAATATCCTCTCGGCGTTCGGAGAGTTTTGGGGCATGAAGTGGCATAACATTTAGCCGATGATAGAGGTCCTCGCGAAACTTCCCCATCGCAACCTCATTCGTAAGGTCTCGAGAGGAGCTTGTAATGACGCGAACATCTACCTGAACATCATCTTGACCGCCAACCCGATTAAAACGCTGCTCCACAAGGAGCCTCAGGAGCTTTCCTTGCGTTTCCAATGGCATATCTGCAACTTCATCGAGATAGAGCGTGCCATTATGGGCACGTTCGAGAAGTCCAGTTTTTTGTGGACCTTCAACGCCCTTTGAATCCACTCCAAATAGTTCTTCTTCAACCCGTTCTGGCACCATTGACGCAGCATTGACGGCCTTGAAGGGACCTCCAGATCTATTGGATTGACCATGCAACATGCGAGCAACCAATTCCTTACCCGTACCGGAGGCTCCCGTAATTAGGACACGGGAATTCGTTGTAGCAATGCGCCCTATTTTCTGACGTAATTGCGCTATTGGAGCAGACGTGCCGACCAATGTATCGACATTTACAGTTTTCCCTTTTAGCTCTTCATTCTCTTGGCGGAGCTGTGCGTTCTCAAGCGCCCGCGCCGCCGTAATAATTAATTTTTCTGCTTTAAAGGGCTTCACGATATAATTAAATGCGCCTTTGCGGATGGCGGACACAGCCGTTTCAACTGTGCCATGCCCAGAGATCACGATAACCGGCAAATTGCTGTGGCGGCCCTTCAGCGCATCGAGCAATTCAATGCCGTCCATTTCGGATCCTTTGAGCCAAACATCTAAGACTACTAAATTAGGTTTACGTGTTTTTACGGCTTCAAGCGCTTCCTGAGAGGTCGCTGCTTCTCGGACCTCGTAGCCTTCATCTTCTAATATCCCGGATATCATCGCGCGGATATCGTCTTCGTCTTCCACAATCAAAACATCTGATGTCATGAAACCTCGCTTTGTTCTAATGATGTGTAACTCGTTAGATCTCTATTTTGCGGAAGGTATATAAGAGTTCGCGCCCCTTCCGCCTCTTCTCGTGCTTTCAACTTTAGCTGACCGCCGTGATCTTCCACGATCCGTTTCACAATCGCGAGACCGAGTCCTGTCCCGCCATCGCGCGTTGTGACATAGGGTTCCATCAATCGATCTGTATCTTTAAACGGCCAACCTGGACCATTATCCGTGACATGAATGGCAAGGCTTGAACCAGTATCAATGACCTCAATCATGACCTCACCTTGAAATCCTCTTGAAACACCAGATTCGATTTTCCGCTGCACCGCTTCGCTGGAGTTTTTCAAGACATTCGTCAGCGCCTGACTCAATAGGCGTTCGTCACCATGAACCACAGTCGATCCAGGCCAACGCCCATTTTTTCGAAACCGGATTTCAGGAAAACTAACACCTTGGGCGAAAATGGTGTTTTCAAGTATCACACCGACATCCGTCGCGACGAGTTCCGGTGCGGGCATCCGAGCAAACGCTGAGAACTCGTCAACCATCAATTCCAGGCTTTCAACCTGCCGAATGATCGTCTGAGTGCAGTTTTCAAACGTCTTTCGGTCGGACTTGATTTCATTTGTGTATTTCCGAGCCAATCGCTCCGCAGAAAGTTGAATAGGAGTCAGTGGGTTTTTGATCTCATGCGCAATCCGCCGCGCGACTTCACGCCAAGCTGAATGACGTTGGGCCGAGACCAAGCGTGTCATATCGTCAAATGTAAGAACCCAGCCCGTATCATTGCGAGACCCCTTATATGCCGACACATGAAGGTCAAAAATGCGGCGCCCTCCGCCCATTTCAACGGTAACCTGATCTTCGGAACTCGCGGATATAGCTTCACGAGCTTTCGCGAAAGCAGGGGCGAATTCTTCTAAGACTTCACTAAGGGGCTGCCCGATGAGGCTGTCAGCCCTATCTTCTAGAAGTTTTTTCGCGGCGTCATTTGACAAAGTAATTTTACCCTGTTGCGTCAATCCAATCACACCCGCACGCACGCCTGACAACACGGCCTCAGAGAACTGACGCCTTTGTTCGGATAGATCATGCTCTTTTACGAGCTCGTCACGCTGCGACTCAAGCTGTGACGTCATCCGATTGAAGGCGGAGCCGAGGTCAGAGATTTCGCCCCAATCGCCAGACACACTTACACGCGCTCCCATATCGCCGGCGCGGACTCGTTCAGCCGCGTTCACAAGTCCAGAGAGTGGATCAATAATTCGGCTAGCGAGCGCCAAACCCAACCAAATCGCAGCCATCAAAATAAGAAGGGCACTGTTAATGAGGGTCAGAAAGAAAATCTTGTTTTGCTGTGATTGACTTTCATTAAAGCGAGCGATTTGCGAGGCAGCGCTCTCAATACCAGAAATCGAAGACAACACCTGATTGTCAGATCGTAGCAATTTTCCAACATAAAGATAAGTATTGGGAGACTCGGACAGCTGCGATAACGCTATCAAATAGTCGATGTCTGTTCGTTTCTGAAACGCAACATTTGAATCCTTTAATCCATTTAAAATTTCAACATCTGGAATCCGAAGTTCTGGTGCTTCAGGCGCCTCAACGCGGGTCAGCACAAAACCATCTTCGCGCAAAATATAGACAGCATCCAAATCACGCGTTTGTGCTTCGCGCATAAGGTCGGCAGTGAAAGAAATACGGGCTCCGAAATTGGATTGACTACGTACGATACCGAGTTCGAGTTCCGCCACATCTTCGCCCAAGCTCTCAAATTCTTGCGACACATAACCGTCTAAAATTTCGCGCGCTTGCTCCATGTTCCCGCGAACCCGTTCACCAAAAATACCGGACAGGTTTTGTGTCAATAGTGATGTAGAAAACCCGCCCACCAACACAGCGGGAATAAGCGCCGCGAGTGAAAAAATCATAACAAATCGTCTATGCAATAGCGGTGCGGACTGCCCTTCAGACGGCGCAAATACGGACAGCCAAACGCGGTAGATAAGATAAAGGCTTAAAATCAAAATCACAGCGAGACTAAATCTCAGTATATCCCACGCCTGATCAATCTGCGTATCATCCGCCGAGAAGGACAACAAAGCCCCGAGGATTGTCAGAATGATTGCGACCAGAAAAGCGATTCCGAAGACGGCTGATAATCCAATGCGAGGCCTGCGCCGTGCAACAGGAATTTCACGCACGGCCTCTGGGTCCATCAACAATAATTTGGTTGGAGAATTCAGAATATATCTCGCGTCAAATCAACATATGTTGCAGACATATCCCAGTGTTGCATAAAATCAACAGATTTTGTCGGAAAGCTACATTAATCAATGTCCAGAGACTTTAGGCGTGTTCTTAGCGTGTTTCGATGAATACCTAGTTTTTCAGCGGCCTTCGCACGGTTTCCACCCGTTAAACGCAAAGCTTCGACAATAAGCGGCCGCTCCACCCATGCTAAAGCGACGGCATAGGCTGAGTCCTCATCCTCGCGATTTGAGTCCAATAAGCCACGACAGGCTTCCTCCAATTGCTCTTCCAATTGATTTTGAATAGCGCCTGCTTTTTCCTGTGGTGGCAAATCTTTAGAGAATTCTTGCAACACCATGTCTGCCGTGATGACATCATCTGAATAGAGAACTGCAAGACGTCGCACCAGATTTTCCAATTCGCGCACATTGCCCGTCCACTTATGTCGGTGGAGTACATCTAAAGCATCTGTTTCGAAACGACGGGTTTGATCAGTCGAGGCCTGTGCTAGAAAGACTTCCGCAAGTTCATAGGTATCTCTGTCGCGTTCCGCCAAATTTGGAATTTTAATTTCCGCAACATTGATACGGAAAAGAAGATCGTCTCGAAATGCGCCTTCCTCCACTAAATCTCTCAGGTCTTTGCGAGTCGCAGAAATAATACGTGGTCGGCGGTTGGGCGCTATCATCTCCGCCTCATTCATAAGAACAAGTAGACGCTCCTGTTGATGTGCGGAAAGCTCTCCAATCTCATCAATATAAATATCGCCGCCGTTGACCTTTTGCAAAGTCAGTGACGTGTTTTCAAAATCCGTCGTTCTGAGGAACGGACGATCCGCTCGAGGACCACCGTCATGTAATAGGCGAGCTACTAAATCTTTACCGGATCCCACAGCGCCGCGAACAAGAACAGGTAAGTTCCCTGCCGCAAATCTCGAAACAGCCCGGAAAACAGGCTGCATTACCGCGCTACGACCAATCATGGGCAAGCGTTTATTTTCCGCATTTGATTTCGCTTTGCGAGGATTGACGGACTGCCCCGCTCTCGCGACCGCATTAGTCACATCATCTAGATCGAAAGGCTTGGGCACATATTCGAACACCTTGTGCTGACCGGATTTCAAGGCGGTATTGACCGTATTATTGGCACTTATAATAATGACAGGTAGTTTTGGCCGGGCCTCAGTAAGACGCGGCAAGCTTTCAAAGACTTCTCGCCCCCCCATCATGACATCCGTTACGACGATATCACCTTGTCCTGTTTCGGCCCATTTCACTAATGTCTCTGCATTGTCTGTGGCGCGAACCGTATGGCCTGCCCGAGTGAGCGCCTTGTGGAGCACTAAGCGCACGCTATCATCATCATCTGCTAAAAGGATTTCATATTTCATAGAATTGCCTCTTTCGGCGCAGGTAGGAGGAGAGAAAAGACGGTCCGTCCGGGAGTGGACTGAACCTCTACGATGCCATCATGAGCGGCGGCCACTTTTGATACGAGCGCCAAGCCTAGCCCCTGACCTTCTGGTTTTGTCGTGACAAAAGGTTGAAAAATTTGGGTCAACATATCTTTCGAAATACCCGGGCCATTATCAATAATTCGGATTTGAATGGGTAATTGCCGGGACGATTTACTGCTGCGAACACCGGTACGGAATGAGGTCTCCAAACGAATTTCACCTCGCTCCCCCGCGCTCTCCGCCGCATTTTTAATCAAGTTCAATAGCGCCTGCATCAATGTATCTGGGTCGCCAGATGCATGTGGCAAGGATGGGTCATAACGCTCGTCAAATACGATTTTTGGATTTGCAGATTGAATGACCCTGCGGGCCTGTCGCAATACCTCATGGATATTGACTTTTTCGGCAACGGTTGGGTCATCATCACCCAATTTTTCCATTCGATCAGCCAATCGACGAATGCGGTCAATTTCAGACCCGATAAGATCGATTAATGCCAAACCTTCAGCGCTCTCAACGTCATCTCGGAGGAGCTGTGCCGCACCCTTAATTCCAGCAAGTGGGTTTTTCAGCTCATGCGCAATCATACGCCCCATACCCGTTACAACATGTCCCCCCATTTTCGTTGATCGCGGCTCTGGCCCCACAAACCAAATAGACAAACCGGTACCGTCAAATGTCGGGTAAGCGGATAAATGGGCGAGACGACTGTTATCTGCTTCCGCGGGCTTCACCGCAATATGCCGCGACGTTACGGGTCCCGTCTCCGCTCTGGCCTTCATTGTAATTGCGCGAGTATCGGGATCCGTTTCTAAAATTTCCCAAACAAGCTTGCTCCTTATTTGGCGCAAAGATTTCTCAAGCCACTCTTGAGCAGCTTGATTGGCCCAAATGACGGCATCGTCTTGATCCAATTTAAACAATGGAAATGGCCAATCATCCATCATAGGTGACATCATGTCGGTCATGCGGCCACCGCCATTCGTAGAAAGGCCTCTTCTAACGCTTCCGCAACGTCGTCCGGATTTTGACTTTGGCAAATCGTTTGTCTCAGATGAGACGTTTTCGATAATAGCGACTGATCGCAATAAGCGGCTAAATGCTTCCGCGCGAGTCGAATGCCTTTTGCGGCCGGGTAAAATTCGAGAATATCGCGGTAATGTGCGACAGCTATTTTTGCTTTCTGAGCTGGTTTAATCTCCAACGGAGCACCGCCGTCTACGGCCGCACTTATATTTGAAATATCCCATGGCCGACCAACCAACGATCGTCCAACCATGACACCATTGGCACCAGAGTCTGTGATGGCCTGAACCGCATCTTTTCCATCAAAGATATCGCCATTGACAAAAACGGGCCCATCAACGGCGTCAACCACCGATCGAACTGCCGCCCAATCCGCATCGCCCTTGTAAAACTGGCATCGCGTGCGTCCGTGCACAACAAACATCACAACACCTAGTTCTTCAGCTGCCTTCGCAATTTCGGCGGCGTTTAGATCATTGTGATCCCATCCCAATCGCATTTTTAGTGTCACAGGCAGATCAACGGCTTCAATCACAGCCTTAATTATGCTCAATGCCAGTTTCGGCTCACGCATAAGAGCCGAGCCTGACAAAGCCCCTGTCACCTTCCGCGCCGGACATCCCATATTTATATCTATGATATCCGCTCCGGCGGCAGCACAGGCTTTGGCGCCCTCCGCCATCCAATGCGGATCGCGGCCGACAAGTTGGATTGAAAGTGGTTTAAGCACGCCTCGCCCCGAAGCTTTTGCTAAATTCTCGGCGTCCCCGGCTACGAGCCTTTCGCTCGCGACCATTTCCGACACGACGAGACCAGGCTTAAATTTATCTAATACCCGACGGAAGGGAAGGTCGGTCACACCTGACATGGGCGCAACCAAAACATTTGACCGCAAAGCATACTTGCCGATGTGAACAGGGTTTGCCATGACCCTCCTTAGGCTCTCTCGAACCACCGCACAATAATTCACCGACAATCGGGTTAAAAATGAAACGCACCGCACTTATTTTAGTCGCCGCGGGAAAAGGCAAACGCGCCGGGACTGAAATCCCTAAACAGTATCAAGTGATTGGCACGCAGCAACTTATTACTCACACACTGAAAAACTTGCAATATTCTTTTAAATTCGATGAAATTCGCGTCGTTGTGAGTAAAGATGATGTTTGGATCGATGAGGCACTAAAGGGATTAAGCCTATCTGGGGTCACGACAATTGGCGGAGCCACACGCACAGATTCAGTGCGCTCCGGGTTAGATTCACTCGCAAATCTCAGAATTGATCGGGTCTTCATACACGATGCCGCACGCCCTTTTGTAAGCGAACGGCTCTTATCGGACCTAAATCAAGCCTTAGAATCAGCTGAAGCGACCGCGCCGGCCCTGCCAATTGCTGACGCTCTAAAAACGATTGACGGGGAATCAGTCGATAGAACTCGACTCCGCCGCATTCAGACTCCGCAAGCCTTCCATTATGACGCCATTGCCGAAGCCTTTAAAACCTTTGCGAATGATCAGAGCTATGCCGATGACATTGCGGTTGCATATAAAGCCGGACTTTCCATTTACTTTACCCAAGGCGACCAGAGAAATTTTAAGGTGACCTACCCCGAAGATTTCGCCAAAGCAGAGCAAATAATGACAGCAGGCAAAATGGATAAAAACTATATAGCGACAGGGTCTGGCTTTGATGTGCATCAATTTGATTACACCTCATCAGATCCTCTTTGGTTATGTGGCGTTCCAATTGACTGTGGCTATAGTTTGCTGGGGCACTCCGATGCTGACGCGGGACTTCATGCTCTAACGGACGCGATTTTGGGCGCGATATGTTTCGGCGACATCGGAGATCACTTTCCGCCTTCAGACCCACAATGGAAAGGTGCGTCATCCGATAAATTTTTGATTTTTGCTTTGGAAGAATTAGAACGTCGAGCAGGAACCTTGCAACATATTGACGTGACCTTGATTTGTGAAAAACCAAAAATCAAACCACATCGAGACGCCATGCGGGAACGTATCGCCGAAATTTGCTCCCTGCCCTTAGCTCGCGTTAGCGTAAAAGCGACAACAACTGAGAAACTAGGCTTCACTGGCCGCGGCGAAGGTTTAGCTGCTCAGGCGACAGCGACTGTTAGGTTTAACGCATGAGTAAAAATTTGCTCGCAGAAATTTTCGGACTATCTTCTAAACTTGTAGAGACGTGCCGGGCTCGCGGGATGACAATCGCCACAGCCGAAAGCTGTACCGGCGGCCTAATTGGCGCAGCGATTACCGCCACATCGGGAAGCTCGGCTATTTTTCGCGGCGGGATCATCGCCTACCACAATGATATAAAAATCAATCAGCTCTCTGTAAGTCCTGACACCCTAAAAGCCCGTGGCGCGGTGAGCCGCCATATCGCCGAAGAAATGGCGAAAGGGTCGCGGGAAAATTTAGGTGTCGATATGGCTGTCTCTGTCACGGGTATTGCCGGCCCTAGCGGTGGAACGATTGACAAACCTGTTGGTACTGTCTGGATAGGCCTTGCGACGCATGAGGGCGTTGTCGCGACCTTACATAACTTCCCAGATATGAGCCGAAACAAAGTTCGCGATTATTCGTGCCTCGCCGCAATAGAGGCGATGTTAGATGCTTTAGAATAATCGCTCTCAGAGACGAGAGCCAAATTTACACCAACCTATCTTCTGCAAGTCCTAAGGCAAGCATCTCGGCTTTAACGTCATAATTCTCTTCGCCAACAATATAGTAATTTTGGCTTGCGCGCGTTTCGAACAGATTGACAATATGAATAGACGCTTTTTCAAATTTTTCCTGAAGTAAAAACTCAAGCGGCATGGCTTTTAATTTCACATCTACAACAACATCTACCAAACTTGAACCGTCCTTAAGTTGATAAAATGTCCAATTGTTTTGCAGGGATTTAACAACGCCGCTTTTATCTGCTTTCTTAACAGAAATTTTTAAGGCCTCTTTGTCGGCCATAATGTGCGAACGAAATGTCTCTCTAATCATCTTATAAGCTACGATAGCTTCCGCCTCGAACTCTGTCTCAGAGATTTTCTTGGTTACCCGCAAATTAGATAATAAATTGATGAATTCGGGATATTTTTCGACACTTGAAACTAAGTCGAACATATCTTCAGGGCTATGCCGAATACGACGAATAAGGTGAGCATTTGGCATTTCTATAATCCTAGTTGCGTATCACGAGCGACCCGCAATTGAGCAAAATCGCTATCTGCATGATAAGAAGACCGTGTCAATGGACTCGCTGAAACCATCAAAAACCCTTTAGCGCGTGCAATGGTCTCATAGGATTTGAATTCTTCTGGCGTGACAAATCGGTCTATTTTTGCATGTTTGCGAGTAGGTTGCAGATATTGACCAATGGTCAGAAAATCAATGCCAGCGGACCGCATGTCATCCATGACCTGCATGATTTCCTCCTTCGTTTCACCTAAGCCGACCATAAGACCAGATTTTGTGAATTGCGACGGGTCGCGATCTTTCACTTTCTCAAGCAAACGTAAGGAGTGAAAATAGCGTGCACCGGGACGTATTTTCAAATAAAGCCGCGGCACAGTCTCAAGATTGTGGTTAAATACATCCGGTTTGGCATCAATTACAATTTCAGCAGCACCCTTTTTCCTAAGAAAATCTGGCGTAAGAATCTCAATTGTCGTCTTAGGCGAGGATTCACGGATCGACTGAATAACATCGACAAAATGTTGCGCGCCTCCATCTGGTAAATCATCTCTGTCCACAGAGGTAATCACCACGTGCTGAAGGTTCATTTCGGAAACAGCTTCAGCAATCTTTTTCGGTTCATACGCATCAACATCTTGCGGTAAACCCGTTGCGACATTGCAAAAGGCACAAGCCCGTGTGCAAATTTCGCCTAAAACCATGAAGGTTGCATGAGACTTTTCCCAACACTCGCCTATGTTCGGACAGGCGGCTTCCTCACAAACAGTGACCAACCCTTTATCTTTCACAATTTTACGCGTTGCGGCATATCCTTTTGAGGTTGGTGCTTTAACACGAATCCACTTCGGTTTGCGCAATACCTCTGTATCCGGCTTATTCGCTTTTTCGGGATGACGCACCCGATTTTCATTCATATCGATTAATGTAGCCATGAGCGCTAAATGGTCCTTTTACAGTAAAGGTTCAACCCGATTTTGGCACCTGAATCATTATGTTGGAGCCATGACGAACCCTTAAAACTGCGTAACTAAACCTGCTTATCATCACAGAAGCGTGATGAGAGCGAATCGGTACGCAATTTGCATCAAGTTAACGCAAATCTGTCATACCCTAACGAATTTCGTCGGTTGGGTATTATGGCGAAGGTAGGAATTTATGAGCAATACATTCACCAATGAAGCGACCGACAAGGTTAAAAAATTCGCGATTCGTGACGGCCACGATAACTTTTTTACGCCGTTGCGTCTGATTTTCGCGTCTCTTGTTGTCTTTGGCCACGCTTTTGTCGTCGCATTGCGTGACATAAGCGCCGAGCCTCATATCCTGTACCATTATACTTTCAGTTATCTTGCCGTGAATCTGTTTTTTATCGCCTCGGGATTCCTAGTCACAAAGTCCATGGTGTATCGCGGTGACACACCAAGCTTCATATCAGCGCGGGCCTTACGGATTTTCCCTGCTCTCTTCGTGCATGTTATTTTCGTGATGATCATAATTGGCCCCCTGGCAACACGAACACCACTCTTAGAGTTCTTTAGCGACCCGGACTGGTACCTTCAGCCTCTCAAAGTGCTGACATTTTATGAGACTAATATGGTCATGCCTGGGGCATTTGAGTCTAATGAGGAGAATTTAGGTTCTGCCGCATTGTGGACACTCCGATATGAGGTTCTAGCATATATCGGTACGCTGATCGTATTTTCCCTCGGCATGCTTCGTAAGAAATGGATGGTGCTTCTCCAATTCATTCTACCATCCATTGCATGGATGCTCGGTGACTATTATGGACTCTTCACGGATATGCCCGCGACAATCTTAAACCTTATGCGGTTCGGGATCGCATATGGACTTGGCGCAACTATCTACGCCTATCGAGATCGCCTGAACTTTAGCTGGGTAGCGCTCGGTGTCATAGTTGCGACCAGCTTTCTGCTTCGCGAAACGAAAGCTGTTGAGGTGTTAGTGAATGCGATTTTAGCGTGGATTGTATTCCGTTTCGCTTATATGCGCATGCCATCTCTGGAATGGACCCAACGCCTGCCCGATTTCTCATATGGGATATATATCTACCACTGGTGTATCTTGCAGTTACTCTTCTACTGGATGCCGCATTTGGGCGTATTGGAACTCTTTTCAATGACTTATGTTATATCCGTAGGGCTTGCCGCGCTGAGCTGGTACATCGTCGAAAAGCCTGCTCTGCGTAGTAAAACACAATTTGCAAATACATTGCGCAAATTTGGGTTAAAACCGCGCGTCATGCATCGGGAATATTTACTCGATTAAGCTAGAAATGAATGGTTCTATCATAGGCATCAAGCACGGCCTCATGCATCATTTCTGAGAGTGTTGGATGCGGGAATACCGTTTCCATCAGCTCGTGCTCTGTTGTCTCTAGCTTCTGCGCGATTGTGTAACCTTGGATAAGCTCTGTCACTTCCGCGCCAATCATATGCGCGCCAAGTAACTCACCTGTTTTGGCATCAAAGACGGTTTTAATCAGGCCATCGGGTTCACCCAAAGCAATCGCCTTGCCGTTTCCAATATAAGGGAAACGACCAACTTTCACGTCATATCCGGCCTCTTTGGCTTGCGCTTCGGTATGACCGACGCTCGCGATTTGCGGATGGCAATAGGTACATCCCGGAATCGCATTTGCATTTAACGGATGAGGATTGTGCCCGGCGATTTTCTCAATACAGATAATCCCCTCATGAGATGCTTTATGTGCCAGCCATGGGGGCGTTGTCACATCGCCAATCGCATAGAGTCCGGAAACGCCGGTACGTGAAAACTCATCAACGATGATATGACTCCGATCAATTTTAACGCCAATCTCCTCCAGTTCCATATCTTCGGTATTCCCCACAATGCCAATCGCGAGAATAACACGATCAAATTGATGCGTTTCATCTTTTCCATTTTTTGTAAGGACTGCAGTCACGTCATTCGCGCCCGTTTTGACAGACTTAACTTGTGTACTTGTTTTGATAGTCAGGCCGCGCTTTTCAAAGGATTTTCGCGCCATTGTGGAAATCTCGGCATCTTCGGCAGGTAGAATGCGATCCACCATTTCTACGACTGTTGTGGCTGCGCCAAAGGCACTGAAAAAGCTCGCAAATTCCATTCCGATTGCGCCAGAGCCGATGACCAATAACTTCCCTGGAATTGTATCTGGCGTCATGGCTTCCCGGGCGGTCCAGATGAACTTTCCATCGGGTTCTAATCCGGCTTGCGGGATAACGCGTGCACGCGCGCCAGTGGCAAGAATAACGTGCTTCGCAGAATAAACCTTGCCGTCGACTTTGACTTTCGGCGCGGGTTTACCAGCGGCGAGCGTTGCAAAACCGCTAATGACCGTGACCTTATTCTTCTTCATCAAATGATTGATGCCGCCCGAAAGCTGTCCCGCGATCTTCCGCGAGCGCTGTACAATTTTAGCCAAATCAAAACTCGGTTTCGCGCTCAGCCCATAAGCGTTCGCATGCTGCATGTTATGATAGACTTCTGCCGACCGGAGGAGGGCTTTTGTTGGGATACAGCCCCAATTTAAACATACACCGCCAAGGTCAGCTTTCTCGACAATTGCCGTTTTCATGCCGAGCTGAGAGGCTCGAATGGCGGTTACATAGCCGCCTGGTCCAGAGCCGATAACGATGACGTCGAATGATGTTTCGGACATGAAAGAGTCTCCCGCGCAATGCGGAAAGCTTATGGCCTAAAACGCGGTCAGAATGAACCTTTAATCGCTGCAAAAAAACCGTATTTGGTTGAGTAATTTCTGCCTAGCGAAACTGATGACGAGCTTTACGTTCTTCGCGAGTCGCCATGAGCGCAGAAATGATTTCGAGACGGATAGGCGCCGTAAGTTCGTCGATTTCTATTTCATCCAAAACAGCAAAAGCTGCCTCCATATCACCACTCATCGCTAAGCCGACGCCAATTTTTGCGCGGGCTGTATCCCGTAGTTCTGGACTGGAGAGCTCATCGACAATATCCGCAGCGTCACCAACATCACCGCGATCCACCGCATAATCGACAATTTCAAGGAAAGCTTGATTGCGCATATCAATCACTTGCAGTTTTTTCGCTTCAATTAGTACGGCCTCATAATCGATTGGATTACGCATTGCTTTACGATGCGATTGACCGTGTTGTAATTTTTCTTTCCGTTTGACAATGCGAACTTCTGTGTTCGCGCCTGACGACAATATGCTCGGATCCATATCCGTATGTTCTTTGAAGAGTTCTTCAATCATTTTCATATCGAGATTTTCATCACCCGTTTCGGTGTCATCTGATGACCAAACAAATTCCTTATCCCCATCCGTTTTGACGACAATTCTTTTACTACGAATTTTTTCACCCGAAACTGTCTTAGAAACATTCTCGCTCTCTGTATCCTTAGTCTCAGATTCCATAGCCATTTCAACATCTGTGTCAGTCATGCCGTCAGTTTCATCGGCCTTATCCATCACGACGTCGATAACGTCTGAATTCGGTTGCGGCGAAATCGCTTTTGGCTTGTCGGATTTAAGATACTGATCAAGCCAGCGTGTTTTGGGTCTCTCTTGCGGCGTTTCGGCTGCCGTTTCTTCGACTGGCTGAGATTCAGATTGCGGCTCATCGTCAGCGGCGCGGATTTCGTTCGATTTTTCCGCTTGAGCTTCGGCTTCCGGGGCTAATTCGGCCTGTTCTAGGGTCGCTTGCTCAACTTTTGTTTCAAATTCAGATTTTGCTTTTGCTTCTGCAAGAGCTTTCACCTTCTTTTTCTCCCTAGTCATTTGCTTCGGTGTTTTGATTATTGATTCTACCTTGTCAGCAGTGGTTTTCGCTGCTCCGGCTAGTTCTGTTTCTTCCAAATGAACATCTTCGCGCGTATCGCGCTCCAGCGTATCCGCACCTTCCGTACCAAAATAGACAATAGATCCTGCAAGGACGGAAAGAACTCCGCCTGTTAGAATAGCTTTGATCACCATGACAAACTCCTCATTCAGGATTTGTTTACCATATATGCAAGTCGCGCGCCAATCACCCTCGCCTGTCAGGTGAGTTAAAAATGCAGTCGATACGCTAGTTTTAGAGCATCATTGTGATGGGAGATTCGACATAACGTTTAAACACGCCCAGCCATTCCGCCCCTAACGCGCCGTCAACAACGCGGTGATCACAGGTCAATGTTACCGTCATGACGGTCGCAACGGCGATTTCGCCCTCTTTAACCACAGGACGCGGCGCGCCTGCACCGATGGAGAGGATCATACCGTGCGGCTCGTTTATAATGGAGCCAAATGACTTGATGCCCATCATGCCGAGGTTCGAAATACTGAATGTTCCGCCCTGATATTCTTGCGGCTTTAGCTTTCTCTCGCGTGCGCGTCCCGCCAAATCTTTCATCTCGATAGAAATTGTCGACAGGCCCTTGTTTTCGGCATGGCGAACAATGGGCGTAATCAAACCGCCAGGAATGGCGACCGCCACGGCGACATCCGCATTTTTGTGATAGGCAATGCCATCAGGCGTGAAACTCGCATTGGCAGCAGGGACATGTTTCAGCGCAAGTGCAGCGGCGCGGATGAGCATGTCATTGACCGAGATTTTAACGCCTTCCGGTGCCTGCGCATTCAACTCTTTTCGCATGGATAATAAGGCGTCGATTTCACAATCCACAATGAGTGGGAAATCTGGGACATTATTGTTGGAGGCCGACAGACGTTTGGCGATCACTTTACGCATGCCGTCGAGTGGTTCGAGGTCATAAGTTCCAGCTTCAACACCAAGTTGGGCGAGGTATTCTGCCCCGCCAGAGCGCACGGCTCCAACTTCGGTTGT
>CAZKHC010000013.1:0-1636 GCA_964552135.1 uncultured Algimonas sp.
CTGATATGATACAAAATTTTGCGGTTCATGCAGATATAGCAGGTGTCGGTATGGATGACCTTATGAAGGCTGTTCGTTCAAAAATTCCAATAGGACGGTTTATGCAACCTGAAGAAATTGCTAATCTTGCACTTTACCTAGGCTGTGACGAATCAAATGGAATGACGGGTCAAACCATGACTATTTCCGGTGGAATGCGGATGGGATGATTAGGAAACACTGTCGCGTTTAGGCCGTTTCTAATGCCTGCTATTTGAACCAGTGGCGACAGGTGTGTCCGCTCCTGAGTTATGTAAGTACAAAATTCAAAGAATAGCTTGACTCAAATATACAATTAGAGAAGCAGACATGCGGTAGGCTTGTTAAGCGGCGGCACTCATTTCCATCTGCTCCCTCACTCCCATAGTCAGTTCCATGCTTCGTTCCCGCGCCTCTTGTTCATAGAACGGCATCGAAATAATATATTCATCGGGGTTTAGTTGCTCTTGAAAACTCGAGAGCCGCTTGGCGACTTGTTCGGGCGTGCCGACGCAGCTGGCCGCGAGCATGGGTTCAACATGGGCCGCAATTTCTGGTGGGATTTTTAAGTTTTCAATGGGAGCGGGGACGAGTCCGCGCCGATTTGTGACCATGCCGACAAAGGACTGAACAAGGCTAGAGAAATGAAATCGAGCTTCGGCCTCTGTATCGGCAACGAAAACACTGCAGGCCATCATGAAATGGGGCTTGTCCAAATATTTTGAGGGTTTGAAATCACGGCGATAAATCTCTGCAGCTTGGAAAAGATGCCGGGGGGCGAAATGTGATGCAAAGGCGTAAGGCAATCCCAGTTGCGCAGCGAGTTGCGCCCCGAAAAGAGACGAGCCTAATATCCAGACTGGGACTTTTGTACCTTGGCCGGGAACGGCTTTGATAGGGAGAGGGTTGACTTCGTCAGGCACGTCGAGAAGAGCCATTAACTCCGACACGTCTTGCGGGAATTGATTGGCAGAACGCGCACTGTCTTTTCTCAAAGCAATGATGACATTGCGGTCTCCGCCCGGCGCGCGCCCTAATCCCAAATCGATGCGGTTTGGGTGCAAAGTGGCAAGCGTACCAAACTGTTCAGCAATTACGAGAGGCGAATGATTGGGCAGCATAATCCCACCTGCGCCGAGACGGATGGTTTTTGTTTGGGACGCGATATGGGCAATTAGCACAGAGGTTGCGGAACTGGCTACGGAAATCATATTGTGATGTTCGGCATACCAGACACGGTTATAGCCGAGCCGCTCTGCGGCCCGAGCGGTGCTGACGCAATCTTTAAAGCTCTGTGCAATACTGCCACCTTCAACAACGCGAGCGAGATCAAGGATGGAGAAGGGAATTGACATGGGAGCAGAATGACAGGGCGAGAGGTTGAAATCAATCCTTGGAAGAAATGACTTAATAGACTGGTATCGGGTGGGTTGCGGCAAGCTAATATCTGCTTCTCCACCAAAAATCGGACATCAGAAATCATAGGTGAAGATGACCGATCAATGAATCAAGTCAACATTGTCGCACTGACCGCATTATCTCGTCTTTTTCTACCGGAATTCATAGCCAGAAATTCGGGGCGAATTTTAAACGTGTCTTCTACGGCTTCATTGATGCC
>CAZKHC010000013.1:1736-4129 GCA_964552135.1 uncultured Algimonas sp.
CTACCTCCGACATGGATAAGACAGATTTATTTGCAAAGACAACCTCTGCCAATAGAGTCGCCAAGGCAGGTTACGAGGCGATGCTAAATGGAAAGCTGGATGTAATTGCAGGCGTACCAACAAGTATGCGGATTATGATGAGTATGTTCCCATTCATGCCCAAAAAAGCTTTGCTGAAGCAGGTTCGTCAAATGCAAGAGGTAGACGAATAAGTCGATAATTTTTTCGGAAGAGCGAGTTCCTAATGGAAATCTAATGTCAGCATTTGCTGGAAAAGAAGATAATACTGGCATTCAAAGCCGAAGGAAAATTGACACTTTTTCCCAGGAGACCCCGCCGATATTTTAACCAATCAGCTCATTATTTTCATCAAGCAGTACAACCTTCGGCTCATATGTCTTCGCTTTTTCGGCATCCATTTGGCAATAGGCAATGATGATGATTTTATCGCCAAGCTGTACGCGGCGGGCGGCGGCTCCGTTTAGGCCAAAAGTTTTCGACCCGCGCGGCGCATTAATGGCATAGGTAGTAAAGCGCTCGCCATTTGTAATATTCAGAATATCGACTTGTTCATTGGCGAGGATACCCGCGCGGTCGAGCAGATCCTGATCGACGGAAATCGAGCCTTCATAGTGCATATCAGCCTGAGTCACCACAGCGCGGTGAATCTTGCCTTTCATCATGGTCAATAACATGTCGATCTCTCTGTAATCTGCAAGCCTAAAGATTATTCAGGGGGTGCTTACACATCCCGCATATAGGGATGACGTTATAAGGAAAAAAGGTGAAGACACCTTTTCGCAAATCTGCCCTGCATGATGTTTAACTTCGGTTCAGATACTCAATGATGCCCGCCTGACGGTGCATTGGGGTCAAGCTTGAACATACGGCCGCAATATTTACAGGTCACAGAGGTTTCCGAACCCATATCCAAATAGGTCCGTGGATGCCCAAGCGCGCCGCCCGAGCCTTCGCACATCACCCGGGTCGTCGTAACAACCACGACATCCTCGCTATCCGCCAGCGCGTCAGGTGAAGCAGATATGTGGGTGTTTTCCATGTGATCATTCCTTTGGGGGCAATCTTTAGGTTTTAACTATTGAATTGGCCTTTAAGCCGCGTCTAAAGCTCGGTCAATATGAGCGCTTCACCTAAACCCGCAAATTCACCGACTACCCCCTCTCCCGCAATCGAAATTTTGGGCCTTAAGAAGACTTATACCGCGTCGAAGAACGCACCCGCTAAAACGGCTCTGCATGGTGTAGATTTAGTCGTTCCGCGCGGTTCAATCTTTGGGCTTCTCGGTCCAAACGGTGCGGGGAAATCCACGATGATCAACATCCTGGCGGGGCTCGTGAATAAATCCGAAGGCTCCGCAAAAATCTGCGGCTTTGATATTGAGACGGAAACGCGCTCCGCGCGAGCGTCCATCGGGATTGTCCCGCAAGAAATTGCAATGGACGTGTTTTTTACGCCTTATCAAGCGCTAGAGCTGCAAGCGGGTTATTACGGAGTGCCCAAATCTGAACGCCGCAGCGAAGAAATATTAGAGGCCTTGGGTTTGGCCGATAAACGCGATGCCTATGTGCGACAGCTCTCTGGCGGAATGAAGCGGCGGCTCTTAATTGCCAAAGCCCTTGTCCATAATCCGCCTGTGCTGATTTTGGATGAGCCAACCGCGGGCGTGGATATCGAACTTCGGCGGCAGCTCTGGGCTTATGTCGAGAAACTCCATGCCGCAGGGACGACGATTATCCTGACAACGCATTATCTCGAAGAAGCCGAAGCGCTGTGTGACCGTATCGCGATTATCCATCAGGGGCAGATTGTGGCCAATGAGCCGAAATCAAGCCTGCTGTCGCGTTTGGATAAAAAGGTGCTACGGATTTCGCCTGTTGAAAGCCTCGCCGCCCTACCGGAGAGCTTATCTGATTTAAACGCCAAGCTCGCGCCGGATGGTCAAATCGTAATTGAATATCGCAGCGGAACGGACTCCGTGACCGGCATGCTAAACCGCGTCAAAGACGCCGGCGTGTCTATTGCGGATTTACGCACAGAAGAAGCCGACCTGGAAGATGTTTTTATGGCCCTGACCTATGCGGGCGGAAAATCCTAAGATGCGGTGCGTCTAGGCGGTCTCGCCCCTAATCCCCAAAGCTGAAAAAAGCGCCGCATCCCGCGATGGAGTTTGGTTTGGTGTCGTCAGCAGCGCTTCGCCCGTAAACACTGAATTCGCGCCCGCCATAAAGCACAGCGCCTGCATTTCATCCGACATAGCTTGGCGGCCCGCTGAAAGGCGCACGTGGCTACTTGGCATTAAAATACGGGCAACCGCTATCAGGCGGATAAAATCAAAAGGCTCAACCGGGTCGCTCTCGCCAAGCGGCGTTCCG
>CAZKHC010000013.1:4229-12870 GCA_964552135.1 uncultured Algimonas sp.
CAGGCGGATAAAATCAAAAGGCTCAACCGGGTCGCTCTCGCCAAGCGGCGTTCCGGGCACGGGCACCAAGGCATTAATCGGAACGCTTTCGGGAGCTGGGTCCAGATTCGCCAATGCCAGCAAAAGCCCGAGACGGTCCTCCGGTGTTTCGCCCATTCCAACAATCCCGCCGCAGCAGACTTTCATGCCCGCCGCGCGGACGGAATTAAGGGTCGCGAGACGATCTTCATACGTCCGCGTTGAAATCACACGGCCATAATCTTCCGGCGCCGTATCAATATTATGATTATAATAATCCAGACCAGCCTCGGCGAGCTCCCGCGCTTGCTCATCTGTGAGCATGCCGAGGGTCATACAGGTTTCCAGACCCATCCCCTTCACGCCGCGGACCATGGCGGTGAGCGCGTCCATGTCGCGGTCTTTTGGGCTACGCCAGGCTGCACCCATGCAGAAACGTTCAGAGCCGTCTGCTTTCGCTGTCGCGGCCTGCGCCAAGACGGTTTGGACACTATCCAATTTGGACGCCTTCAATCCCGTTTCATATTTTGCGCTTTGTGAGCAATAACCACAATCTTCGGCGCAGCCGCCCGTCTTGATCGAATGCAATCTGGACATCTGAACGCGATTTGGCGCGAAATTCTCGCGATGAACCGCCTGGGCTTGCAGGAGCAAATCTAAAAAGGGCAGCGCCATCAATGCGTCAGCCGCCTCACGGCTCCAACGTTCACGTCGGGGATGGAGCGGACCCAGTTCAATGGGGTCAGGACGGGAATCAATAAGTGTAGTCATAGAGGAAAGTGTCGCAGAATTTACGTTCAATGAAATTCTAAAACTCTTCTATTTCGGCCTGTTTTGCAAGATGTGTGTTGCGGCTACGCAGTCATCTGTATAGCGGGCGCATATGTCCGATACGCTGACATCCGAAAAAACCATCATGCCCGAAAGCTGGGGCGGGGAAATGGGTGCTCTGCTCACCATTGGTATTCCAATGGCATTTACGCAACTCGTTCAATTTTCGCCCTATATTGCGGATACATTGATGATTGGCCGGATTGGACCCGCAGAAATAGCGGCCTCAGCGATTGGGGCCGTGCTTTATTTCTTACTCTGGATGCTAGCCAGCGGCCCTATTGCCGCCGTCACCCCGCTTGTCTCGCAAGCATTAGGACGCAATACAAAAGAACGGCGAGACGTCCGCCGCACGGTCCGCATGTCCGTATGGGCCTGTTTTTTGATGTTTCCGCTCGTGATTGGGCTCTTGATAATGACAGAGTCCATCATGATCCGTTTCGGCCAGGATCCTGACGTGTCTAAATTGGCGCAAAGCTATGTTCTGACGCTAGCGCCGGGACTTCCCTTCACCTTGGCTGTCATGTCATTTCGAAACTTCTTAGCGGCGATTGAACGTACAATTGCGCCTTTCGCCCTTGTCGCAAGCGCGGCGCTTTTGAACATTATACTGAATTGGATTTTAATATTTGGATACCTAGGCGCGCCGGAAATGGGGTTAATTGGCGCGGGTGTCGCATCCTCTATCGCCTCAATCTATTGTTTCTTCGCCTTTGTCTTTTACATAAAGTGGGAAGATATGGCGCAGGATTTTGATCTGTTTTCCAATCTATGGAAACCCGATTGGGAGCGGCTCCGCCGGCTTTTAACGTTAGGCTGGCCGATTTCGTTGACCAGCACTTTTGAGGGCATGTTGTTTAATGCGGGTGTGTTGATTGCGGGCGCGGTTGGCGTGATTGCACAGGCCGGATTTCAAATTGGCTTAAGCGTCGCCACAACCGCGTTTATGATGCCTTACGGCCTGTCCATGGCGGGCGCCGTTCGGATTGGCTTAGCGCGGGGTGCGGAAAATAATGCTGCAGAGCGAAGAGCCTCTACCACAACAATTCTAGCCTCTGTTTTGGCGATTGGAATCGTCGCCATTCCTGTCGCGCTCTTCCCTGATTTTGTGGCATCACTTTACTTCAATATGGACTCTAGCAAAACCCGCCCCGTTTTTGACTATGTCGTTGTTATCTTGCCCTTGGCAGCAGGGTTCATGTTTTTTGATGCTGTGCAAGTCGCCTGCAACCAACTTTTACGCGGCCTTGCCGATGTCACTTGGCCGATGATTATTACCGGCATTAGCTATTGGGTCATCGGCTTTCCAATCGCTTATTATACAGCCCTACATACAGAACTTGGGGCGATAGGCATTTGGTACGGATTGACGGCCGGGCTAGCAGCGGCCTTCATCGGCCTCGGAATACGGCTTTGGCTGCAGCTTCGGCATCCGATAGTTCCGGCGTTTGACTAGCCACTTTGCCATCCAAAAATGCGCGGCCCTGTGCATCCTCAATTTCGACAATCCAAAGATCAGGATCGTGGTCAACGGCTTTATTGGTCTTTAGCCCTATCTCCGCCTCCTCAAACGGACCGTCTTGGTGCCATTCGCGCTCCCCGCTCATACCCATGGCCTCTGAATAGCGAAACATCTCTGGCCCGCTTCGCACAAGGACCCAAAGCGCGCCCGCGTCAGGGTCACCGCGGCGCAAGACAGCCGCATAGGCCCCGCCGACTTGCGCGCGCCGAATAAGAGCGCTTGCCCGAAGCTTGGTTTTTAATCGCGCCATGACGAACTCACCTTTCAGGAGAAAAAATTGAACTTATTTCGGCTGTAAGCCTCAAATTGGCACTGTGCTTGCGTTGGATGCCTTATCTTTACTTTGAGGCATCGGACCATGTTTCGCAATCATACAACCCGCATCGCGGCACTCCTTACGCTTCTTAGCACGGCGGCCATGCCGCAAACAGGCTATGCTGCCAGCTATTTGGATGCGTTTCAGCGAGGCGCGAAGACCCTCCACACGAGTTCGCTGGCGGATATGACCAAAGTTGATAGCTACCGCGCCACACGAACCTTGGATTGGCAGCGCCCAAGTATCGATCTCTATTTTGACCTACCGCCTGCAGAACGCACATCCGACATCGTTCTAACCCTGTCTGCTGACCCTTTATCGCGAGTTGCAAAAAGCTCTCCGCTCGAGGTTCAATTTAACAATTCAAAACCTGTTCCTGTTCGCACCAATGGACGCGGTTTCGAAGTTCGTATTCCCTTCAGCGCGGCGAAATCTCGCGAAACCCGCAATGTCATCCGCATCACTTATCCAACTCCGGCGGGCGCAGACTGCGTTACGCCTTCCCATGGTGCTTGGTCCATAAACCTATCGGAATCCTCGCTGCGCATAGCAGGCCGCGCGCAAAGACGCCAAATGAGCTTGTCGGAAGTTTCAAACTATCTTTCGCAGCCATCATTGTCCCCCAAAACCGTCGGCCTAATTGCGCAAGGTCCTCATGGAACTGATATGCAAGCCCTCGCGGCACAAGCCATTGCCTTGCGCACCCCTGGCGTTCCAAATTTTTCTGTTATACCGCGCGGAAATGATTTTGATGTCGTTATGGTCAAACGAGATCGTCTTTTCGCCGTCACAGATGATCCGATGATCCTAAATTCTGAAGGTCCTCGGATTTTTGTTCCGCGCGGACGGCCAACAAAGCTCATTTTTACTGCGGATACAGATGCCGAAATCGTGCATATGCTCGAATTATTCGCAACGCGTCGTCTTCCATCGACACGTCGCCCGATTTCAAGCTTAGGTGAATTAAACCTTCAAAATCTTTTAGGTAGCGAAACCACGAAGATAGATAAAAAATCGCCATTAGTGGATTTAGCCATACCAACCAATATCGCCGCTGGTGCACAGAGCTATAAATTCGGCGTCTCAGATCCCATGGCAGCAAGCGGCGAAGTCCTATTGCGCTTGTCATCAAAAGATGGGCTCGCCGATAATTCACGCCTTAGTGTCGCTTTAAATGGAAAAGTTCTTGGCGCGGCAAAGCTTGATAAAAAACGGAAAACTGTCGCGTTCCAAATTCAACCCGGCACATTAAATGCGACGTCAAATATCCTGAACATTGTGCCCGACATTAAAGCCGGTGCGGAACATTCTTGCGCAGCTAATCGAAACTTTGGTCCTAATTTTTTCATTGGGGAAAAGTCTCGCATCACTTTGAACACAACAACCCCGTCTCCTGTCACAGAGCTATCCCGCCTGACGTCTACCGGCGGATTATTTGCGGAAAGCGAGAGCTATATTGCCTTGCCAAAAAATACGCTCGACTATCAAGCGTCGCTTCGTGTTCTGGGTCGCTTAGCAAAATCCTCAGGAAAAGGTTTAACCTTGGCCGATTACTCGCGCGATTCATATAGCGCCGCGGACAAACACCTTCTCATTATCGGTCCTTCCAATATGGCCAAAGCCCATCTTGCCGGCGCGCCAAAAGCATTTCGGGATGCTCTTTCAGGTCAATCCAGTTCTGGCAATAATCTCCTTCAAGCAAATTTCGAGAGCTTTGCGAGTGCGGGAACAGATCACGACGCAATCAGCTATGCAGCCGCGCAAACCGCGCCGCGCCGTGTCACGCGGGGCGGAATTGCGGCGCTTTACGACTCTGGAAATGGGACACTGACAGGTGTTATTTCAACGTCGCCTGGGCAAAGTTTTGTACAGGCCAGCCGCAATCTTGTTGAGTTAAAACATTGGAACGCGCTGCAAGGCGGCGTCGCACGTTGGACATCATCCTCAGTTATCATGGCACAGACAGCTCAATCCGATGCTGGGATTATATTGCCTATCGAAAAGAAAAGCTTCGATTTCCCAGAACTAGGCTTATCCGGTCTGAATTTACCAGAGCTGTCGTGGCCAGATATCGATTGGCCAGAAATTACCTGGCCGGATTTTGATATGCCCCAGGTCAACTTCCCTGAATTCAATTGGCCATTTTCTAATTCCGGTGACAAAATCGCGGAACAGGCTTCTGGCATTCTAGAAGAGACTATAGACACCTCGAAACCAAAAATGGTCGATTTAAAACCGGCGTCAATCAAAACGAATAAATTGACCGACATCAAACCGCGTCTGAAAACGGTGTTAACTGGCAAGTCCGACAAGACAACCGGTCTGCGCGGTGCTTTCAAATTTAATGCAGATAAAGCCCAAAATGCGGGAACATTTGAAAAAATCCAGCACGGCGCAAAAGTAAAATGGGCCGCAACAAAACGTTGGTTTAAAGCCAAGACGGAGAGCCTAAAATCCCTGCGAACTTTTGACGAGGTCGCGACGGCTACAGACCAACTACAAGATAAAGTTACGCCCACCGGACGCGATTTTAAAGCCTCGCTGAAAAACAGTCTACCGGGCAAAGGGTTGATTCAGATCGGCGACCGCACAGTCTCGGTTTACGGCCTCATATTAATAATGGCGTTTGGTCTGGTCTTGCTGCTGATGAGTTTAGCCAAGCCCACGTCCCGCTTAGGCGGACGGCACTAAACGCCAAACTTATCCGTTTAAAAAGAATACCCCCCGTTTAGGTATCGCCGAAACGTGAGGGTTCTCTAACCCGTCATGCCTAGTCCGGGGCATGGCGGGTTTTTTCTAATATTTTTTTACGAAAATCTATTTTGTAAAGGGGGTCAGTCGGCTTGAAGGGGCAGAATTACTTTCACCCGCGTGCCATCCCATTTGACGGACCGTATATCCATTTTTCCACCATGGAGCTCTGTGAGGGATTGTACAAGCGAGAGGCCTAATCCCGAGCCGCGTTCCTCTGAAAGCTTCCCAGCCTCGCCTTGTACATAGGGTTCACCGATACGGGCGAGTTCTTCTGCACTCATGCCGGCTCCATTATCCGCCACAGAGAGCTCTAAATCGCCATCAATGGCCTGTGCGTCTATGTCGACATGACCACCTTTGTCCGAAAATTTCACGGCATTCGACAAAAGGTTCAATAAGATTTGGCGAACAGCGCGGCGATCCGCTTGAATCAAAAGCGCCTGATCTAAATCCAAATTCACATCAAGACTAACCTCAGCGGCATCGGCGGCAGGCCTTATCATTTTAACAGACGACCGAATAACATCCGCCGCATCAAACGTATCATAATTTAGCTCATAACGACCAGCTTCGAGCTTTGAGAGATCCAGAACATCGCCAATTAAGTCGAGCATATGCTGGCCGCTTTCATGGATAAGGTCTGCATATTCCGCATATTTTCCGGGCAGCGGTCCAAAAAGCCGCGAACGCATCATATCGGAAAACCCAATAATCGCATTCAGGGGTGTACGAAGCTCATGACTTACGCCGGCAAAGAAATGGGTTTTATCCGTACTATCTTGTGCTGCCACCGTGATTTTTTGGCGAAGGGCTTCCATCTGGGCTTCGTCATCTGAGCGGTCATGGGAGTGTATAAGCCATCCTTTTGACGCAAGCGGCGTTAAACGCAGATCATAATTTGCGACATGTCCGCTCAATCTATGAGTCAGGCGCAATCCTTGTGAAGTTTTCGTTTTTAGAGCGGCTTCAACTGCCGCGCGAAACGCCTTTTTGTCACCATGATCATCGGCCAAGAAATCCATCAATTGACCTGGTACAGTTCCTGAAAACTGCGCGAGGCCTTGTTCATTCGTACCCACCAATTGCGCCTCAGAATTATATTCGAATAATCCTCCTTCAACACCGTCGCGCCAATAGGTCCGCTCAGTCCCGACACTCGGATTGATCCGCCGCGACGCGGCAGAAAATAGTGTCGCTAGGCCAAAAGTCAGTAAGCCAGCAAAAGCTGATATTTTGACCCAATAACCAATAGCCCTGTCCCATTCGGGCGGCTCAGGTAGCTTGCCTTGCCGTCCTGCAAACCAAATCGTTCCTGCAATCAAGATAGAGATAAGTATCCCTTCGAGCACTTTTTCGCGTTCAAACAACGCGGCCAAAGCAGGCACAGTGATGAAAAGTAAGGCCATTGGCCAAAAACCTAGTGTCACGCAGGCCAAAAGCGCGAGCGTGGCCCAACTGAGCATAAGAAGAATTTGAACCCATTCGCGATGCGCGGTCCAGGCAAACAAAACCCCAAGCAATCCTGGGATCGCAGCGACCGCAAATATCGGAAGCAAAGGCAATATATCCGATCCGCGTAGCGCAACCGCGACTAACGCTGCGCCAAGCGCAAGCAACCAGACAAGACTCGGTAAGAAGACAGGGGCTCTGTCCCAAAAACTACCGCGATCTGCGTGATGGATTGTAACCGTCACATCCAACTCCTTTGACCCCAGAATCCGCGCAAAGATTGAGCACGGATGTGGTTAATCCCATTCTCCAAGCAAATTCTCGACAGCAAAGCCAATTCATTCGCCTTTCACGCCCTATTCGCTGCATCGACACACCCATTTGACGTGCTAATCCTGCAGACATTTGCATTCATCCACCCTATATGCGCGCTATGACTTATCCTTCGAACATTCAGGACATGATCGACGATTTTGCGTTTCTTGACGATTGGGAAGATCGCTACATGCATGTGATTGACCTTGGGAAGGGACTAGCCCCCCTGCCCCTGGACGCCAAAATAGACCAAAATAAGGTCAAAGGCTGCGCTAGTCAGGTTTGGCTCCTGAGCACGCAAAAAGACAGCATATGGACATTTTCGGGCGATAGCGACGCCCATATCGTCAAAGGTCTCGTCGCAATTGTGTTAGAAATTTTTTCTGGACGAAGTTCGGTAGAAATCGCCAACCTTGATGCGAATGCAATCTTATCAAAACTCGGCCTGGCTGAGCATTTATCCGCGCAGCGCGCAAACGGCCTCGCTGCCATGATTGGCCGGATTAAATCCGAAGCGGCGGCCTAGCTGAAGACATCCACCCGGCTTTCGGGATCAACGCCTTCGCGGATTTTACGCAGCTCAACATAAGCTGCTGTTGCCCAAGCAACTCCTATAACTGTGCTTATGACTTGAACGAGCGAGCTCAGAATACCGTTGACAATCCAATAGGAAGTACTTGCCCCCTCTAGCATTGCCAAATTTGGATCTCCCATAATATAGATTGGAATAGAGATAACGACCCCTATTATCGAACCAATCACGCCAAAGACAATCGCTAAAAGCAAAAGCCAGCGTTTTGCACCTTTGGTTAAATCCCAGGCGCGACTAATTGAATCCATCACGCCTTTCTTCTCTAAAACGATGATATGGGCCGCCAACATCCAGCCCAAACCAATGAAAATTGCTGGAATAATGAATAGTAACAAACCGACCATAACGGCGAGGGCATACAAAATAAAAAAACCAAAAACAGGTAAAACAAAAGGCGTTGCTTGTTTCAAAGTTGATAGATTGGAGTGATGTTCTTTTGTTAGGGCGCTATAGGACATTTTTATTAGCGCCGGCTGAAGCCATAAAGACGCAATCACAATCAATAAAACCCCGATAATTAAGACCGCGAGTAAGCCACCTGTGAAGGCATTCAATATTACATTTGGATCACTTGATTCGAAAAGATCTTGAAATCCTCCTCCTAAAAACATCGGCCAAATACTAATCAAAAAAAAGGGCAGGCCAATTAACATCATAGATACGACCAACATTCTTAAACCGCGGAGTTTTAAAATATCTATTGTCCGAGTAAATACGCGGCCAAAATCAAATGTATTTTGATTTTGATTTGGGTTTTGCCACTCATATTCATATTGCGGGGCGCCTGGGTCTATATTGGTCATGAATATGTCAGCCCTTTGTCTACCCGATTTTATTAGAAAGT
>CAZKHC010000013.1:12970-20634 GCA_964552135.1 uncultured Algimonas sp.
TCTATATTGGTCATGAATATGTCAGCCCTTTGTCTACCCGATTTTATTAGAAAGTTGTACAAGCATCTAAGCTTTCAATTCAACATCCCAATATAAAAAATCTAACCAGCTCTCGTGAAGGTGATTTGGTGGAAAGCGGCGACCCTGCGCCTGCAATTGATACATAGAGGGCTGTATCGGCGGGACCGCAGGATACATGCGCGCCTCTTTCGGGAGGCGTCCTCCCTTTTTAAAATTGCAACTCGAACAGGCCGCGACGATATTTGTCCAGCTGGTTTTACCGCCCAGACGGCGGGGAATAACATGATCAAAGGTCAGTTCATCCGGCGAACGGCAATAGGCGCATTCAAAGCCATCGCGGAGAAACAAATTAAACCTTGTAAAAGCAGGCGACCGATTTTGCGGAACATAATCCTTTAGCGCCACAACACTTGGAATTTGCATTTCAAGATTCGTACTGCGCACAAATTGCTCATATTGATCGACAACATTTACGCGTTCGAGAAAAACAGCCTTCACAGCGTCCTGCCACGACCAAAGAGAGAGTGGGAAATAAGAGAGCGGTTGGAAATCAGCGTTAAGGATTAAGCAGGGATAATTTCCCTGTCGAACAGGAGCGGCATTCTCAAGGTCACGAATAGGGTCAGGGAGCGCGCTCATGAGACGTATCCCAAAATCATATTCTGTTTCATCCCAAAACTAAGATAAATCTTGAAAACCAATCTCCAACTTACTGTATTGCATCCAGAGCCTAAGCAGAAAAACTCTGGCTTACAAGCCTGTCTTCCTGTCGCAGATTAAAGGTTGCAGACAAGCGGGTGTCTGTTTTTTGCCGTTATTTTATACGCTCACAGGCGCGAGCCCCAAGAGTTTGGCCAGCTTGGCGAGACGATATCGTACCTGGTCGGTCACCATCTCGGTTCGGCCCGCTTGGCACAATAAGTGAAGCTCCGCGCCTTTAATCTCCAGGCCAAACTCGCTCAATAGAGACGGCGTACGGCCCGTTGCGACAATCCCCAGCCGAATGGCTTCGCCGATACAGGCAGCTGTATGACGTTGCGCTTCAATCAGTAATTCATCGACCAAACCAGTAACGGGTGGTTTCCGTTTCGCCGTATAACTCCGGAAAAGTGCCAAGGAGAGAAAGGCACGTTCCCCATGGCTTAATCCCGCCACTGGCGCATAAAGAACATCTTCAAAGATAAGTTCAGCGCGGTAATCAGGATGCAGGTTTTTACCAAGTCCCGCCAAATGACACGCGGCCTGAATGAGACGCGCATCATCATGGTGACCAAATCCGCAAGGCAGCGACGGCAATAGCGGAGATAAAAACTGATAGAGCGGCGGCCCAAAATGTTCAGCTTGTACAAATCCTCGCGCGAAGTCTCGGCAGCCATCAATTAAGGCATCCCGCGATTTTATGGTCTGCGGCAATGTATTCCAAACGAGACCTTCTCTCAGGCCAGCCATAGAAACAACAACCGACTTTGGCGAAAACCGCCTTAAGAGCCGTTCCAACATCAAACCCGCATAAGGCAATGTTTCGGCGCGCGCTCTTCTCATACCCGGCCAATTTAGCACATCCTGAATGCCAGCCGTCCAGGCCCAATGCGCCAACTCCTCCGCAGCATTTGCGGAAAGACTATAACCTTGCAATGTCCGCATAGGGTAATCGGTTCGCTGCTGGTGAATGGCAGCCAAATTCCGCCACGCCCCTCCAACAAGATAGAGCGTGTCTTCACCGTCGAGATAACCAGGAACATTGGCAAGAGCGGCGTCCAAATCTGCGACTCGTGTGGCATAGTCTTTAGATTTCAACTCAGAAAGCTGTCCTCCTATCGCGTCAAAAGGACCAAGCGGCAAAGAGATACCTTGTACAGATCCGCCGTCTTCTTTGAGCGACTGATCTATGCGCATGATTTCCAGACTGGCTCCGCCCAAATCTGCGCCAATCCCCGTTCGGCGATCATTGCCTGCGAGGAGACCCAAGGCGGATAACCGCGCTTCTTCTTCTCCCGAAATCGGCGAAATATCGAGCCCAGTATCCACCCAAATCGAGGCTACAAAATCTGGCGCATCCTCCGCAACACGTAAGGCCGCGGTTGCTCCAACTAACGGGGCATCGAGGCCTCGCGCTTTTATTATCTTTGAAAAACGCGCCAAGGCCGCCCGGCATTTTCGTTTGCCCCCTACTGACAATTTTCCTGTACCCCGTAAATCACGCCCCAATCCCGCCAGAATTTTTTCATTATAAACCGGCGTGAAATGCGCGCCAAAAATATCATAAATCACCAAACGGACCGAATTTGATCCGATGTCAATGACAGCCAATTGCCGCGATTTTTGAATCTTAAACAGCTAACTAACCAATTTTGGATGAAATATTTGCGACGTCGGTAGCGCCGCATCTTCCAATTGTTCCGGCGCCGACTCCGCGAGGGCAGCCCCACGGCCAGAGAGAGACGGGTTTTCCATAAAATATTCATGTGCGGAAAATCTCGCTTTCCCTTCCTCTGGTTTGACACGGACATAACGGCCCGTCGCCTGCAGCTCCCAACTATTTGTGTTATCCAATAAGTTCGCCATCATGATTTGGTCGAGAACTTGATTATGCACAGTGGGGCTTTCGATAGGAACTAATGTCTCAATTCTCCGATTCAAATTACGAGGCATCCAATCTGCGGAGCTGATAAACACCAAGGCTTGATCAGATGGAAGCGGCGCACCATTGCCAAAGCAAACAATGCGAGAGTGTTCCAAAAAGCGGCCTACGATAGATTTCACACGAATATTCTCGCTCATCCCTTTGACGTTGGGCCGCAGGCAGCAGATCCCACGTACGACGAGGTCAATTTTCACTCCAGCTTGCGACGCATCATAGAGTTTTTCGATTATCAAGGGATCAACTAGCGCATTCATCTTGGCCCAAATATGTGCCGGACGTCCCGAGCGGGCATGCATGATTTCGCGGTCGATATATGTTGTTAAAGACTCGCGCAGGGAGAGAGGCGCTATAGATAATTTTTGTAAGTCTTTCGGTTCATTGTAGCTCGTGACAAAATTAAATATTTTCCCGACATCCCCGCCAATCACCTTATCGGCAGTAAAGAGCGCAAGATCGGTGTAAACTTTCGCATTTTGCGCATGGTAATTACCTGTCCCAAGATGGGTATAGGTCTGCAATTCCCCTTGCTCTCGGCGAATAACGAGGCTCACCTTTGCATGGGTTTTATAGCCGATAAAACCGTAAACAACTTGGACACCCGCCCGCTCTAAATTTCGAGCCCAGCGCAAGTTAGACGCTTCGTCAAATCTAGCTTTTAGCTCAACCAGGGCTGTCACATTTTTTCCCGCTTCCGCGGCGTCAATTAACGCTTGAACGATAGGGCTATCCTCACTCGTACGGTATAAAGTTTGTTTGATTGCGACGACGGCTGGATCGCGAGACGCCTGTTGTAGAAATTGAATGACAACATCAAACTCTTCATATGGGTGGTGCACCAGAATATCTTTTGCGGCAATTGCCGCAAAACAATCTCCGTCAAATTCTCGAATTCGTTCTGGAAAACGCGGTGTGTAAGATGGAAATAAAAGACTCTGCCGGTCGAGTTTCACGAACTCAGACATGTCGGATAGTCCTAATATATCTGCGCGCTCTTCTATCGTTTCTTCCAAGCAATCAAAACTGCGTATGAGAAAGTCGCGAAGCGAGGATTCCATCGCCGTGTTAATCTCAAGACGAATAACACGCCCGCGCCGTCTTTTACGTAATAGGTTTTCAAAATGCTGCACCAGATCTTCGGCGCGTTCATCAATTGCAATCCCGCTATCGCGCGTAATTCGAAAAACACCGGATGCGGTCACATCAAAATCGGAATAAATATCCGCCGCAAATGTTCGCAATACATCTTCAATGAAAACAAAATTTCGAGATTTTCCGCTAGATTTTATTTCAATGACCCGCGGAACATTTAGCGGCACTGTCATCAAGCCAAATAATGGATCCCGTCCGTCCTGTTTCAGACCAAGGACAATGCCAAAACCTAAGTTTGGCAAAAACGGAAACGGATGCGTAGGATCGACGGCGAGCGGCGTGAGCAACGGCAGAATATCCGTCTCAAAAGTTTGTCGTAAATCTTCGGACTGCGAACTGGATAAAGCACTTACTTTCAATACATTGATTTTTGATGCCGCCAGGTCCTTGCGCAGATTTATCCAACATTTATTTTGTCTCGCAACAATTTTTCCAGCCCGACGATCAATTTTTTGAAGTTGTTGAGCGGGGGCTAAGCTATGCGCGCCAACGGACTGAATCCCAGCTCTTACTTGCTGGCGAAGGCCCGCGACACGCACCATGTAAAATTCATCGAGATTAGCCGCCGAAATAGTCAGAAATCTTACGCGTTCCAATAAAGGAACATCCGTGTTTTCAGCCTCTTCCAAGACGCGTGTATTGAAAAATAGCCAAGACAATTCTCGGTTAAAAAGGCGGGATGGATTACTGGGCTTCACCGACTGAACCTGACCATTGAGAAACTGATGGACCCATTATGACAGCCCGACTGCGCGCTTACAAGCCGAGGATAAATCAGATTAAGCGGCTGCGCGATTCAGGGGGTCGTCGGATAGGATAGTGAAGACACTTTGCGCATCTGGCGCGGACCGCAAACGCGAGCGATTTTCTTCGCGGCGTAAAAGGCGCGATACCCGTGCCAAGGCCCGTAAATGCACCCCCGCGGCGTCTGATGGAGCAAGCAAAAACGCGATCAAATCAACGGGGCGGCCATCCACACTGTCGAAATCCATCGGCTCAGTCAAACGCGCGAAGCTAGCCATAACGCGGTCAAGTCCATCGATACGCGCATGTGGCAACGCCACGCCGTTACCGACACCTGTGGATCCCAAACGTTCACGCTCCACAGCCGCTGCAACAATATCTCGCCCGTTAATCTCCAGCGAATGCGCGGAAATCAGGCGGGCAGCCATGTCCTGAAAAAGTTGTTTTTGAGAGACAAGATTAAGGTCCACAACAACAGTATCAGGCGAAAATAAAACATCACTCATAAAATTAACTTGAATTCCGAATGCGCTAAACTGGCACAATAGCCAGAAACATAATCTGCGCCGAGACCATGCATCTTTTTAAGTCGAGGGGTCCATATATGCCCTATCGAAAAAGGTCAAACATCCGTTTCAGCCTTTAAATCGTGCAAATTTGCCCCCCCTTTAGCGCTTTTTAGCCCGTTTTGGGGTCAATCCATCCAATATGGCCATCTGCACGTTTGAAAACGACATTGAGACCGCCATGTCGCGCATTGTTAAACACCACGACTCCAGAATCAGCCAATCCTAATTCCAACGCTGCCATACCCGGAGTCAGCGTTCGAATTTTCTTTACGCTTTCCGCAATGACCATAGGCTCGTCTTGTACAGTATCGGTACTCTCGTCTTCCACCTCATCCGTCACGGGGTTGGCAAGAACGAACATCGAGGCCTCTTTCGCTTTGGCGCGCTGGCTATGGTCTTTTAGGCGCCGCTTATAGCGACGAAGCCGCTTTTCAATATGCTCTAACGCCTCATCCGAGGCCGGATAGGCTTCATGCGCCTCGCCTTGGCCTTCCATCGATGCCCCGGAGGGCAAATGTACGGAACAAATTGTTCGAAAGCCGGGCCCTTCGCGCGAGATGCTCACCTGCGCCTCACCTTCGCGGTGAATATACTTATCCATCATCTCCTCTAATCGGTTTGTAATGCGCTCTCGAAGCGCTTGTGAAACATCAATTCCTTTAGAGGCGATTTGAATTTGCATGGGCGACCTTTCGTTATCTTTCGTCTGCTCAAGATGAGCCATATCATATTTAAGGATACATGTGTGAAATTTCACGTCTTTTTGCTCTCTAAAACGTAAATAGAGATATGAAAGCTGACATGACACTCAATCCCCTCGATCTATTGCGTCAGGGGTTTATTCTAATCGCCTCACCGCTCATTTGGGTTTTCTCATCACTCGGTTTTTTCATCGAGACCGCCAGAAGCCCCAGCGCATTTTCTGATCTGACTCTCAATTTTCTCGTGCCTCAAACAACCGCCTTTTCAATTTGGCTCCCGATTTTCATCGGCATACTGGCTTACGGAATCATCCAAGCACGCCCTAATAATCGTGCCCGAAAACTCTATCAGCAAAGTGGATGGTGGATGGTTGCTGGACTTTGGGGCATTGCAGTTTGGGGTTTGGTCACAGCGTTCACACCCGACGATTTAGTCGAACTTATCGCCAGTGCGGTATTTATCCCAACAATGATTTGCCTCGTCATTGCGATGGTCAAAATTTGGCGCAGACGAGATGTTTTAAATTCGGTCGAAAAATGGCTCGTCCTAACTCCCATCAGTGTCCTTGCCGGCTGGTGCTCGATTGCAGTCTTTATCGGATTAAACGGCCTGATATGGAGCCATACTGAAGCGATGGGATGGAACATTACTGCAACCGCCATATCTGTTTTGGGAATAGCCCTCTGGTGGATAATTTATATTTTGCGGCAAAGGGCGATGAATAAAATATATGCCTTTCCAATTATTTGGGGGTTGGGGTTTCTAGCGCTGCGCCATCTCGGTGATACGGGAAATATTTGGATTGGCGGCGGCGCCGTAATTGGGGTTTTCTCGGTTATCCTGGCCAGCACAATCAAACCCAGACAATCGACAGGATAGGAATACCCTTTAGCCAAACATATCCGTATCATAACCGAGCGGATCCGGGCCATATTGATTAGTCCCTTGGGTGCCGGGGATGGCAAACCAAACAATATTCGCAAGACCGGAAACAACACTCAAAAGAGGAATCATGCCTAACATGAAGAAGGCCAAGACGAGCCAGCCTGATTGACCCAAATCATGAAACCGCCGAATACGCATCATGATATCTGGAATAAAATTTAAAAGGTTGAATATCATCATACAATAAAATGCAGCCTTTCCGCTAAATCCAAGATCTGCCCATAAGGTGCTTAGTTCTGCCAATATGTTATCATAATTCTGTGTCGTTGATGCACCGGCAATAGAGTTAATTAGCTCCGGGCCGCCTTCTGCCATCAGGATAACGATCGCGAAAACGAGGCTAATGATAAGTTGGTATAGAAAAACCCACCAATAGGCTGAGCGCTGCGCCCGGCCATCAGCGTTTAAATAATTCCCATAAAATAGGCGAACGGCTTCTCCAAAACTCAGCATCATCCAAACACATCAGCATTGGAGCCATAGGGATCGGGCCCATATTGATTATGGCCTTTTGTGCCGGGCATAGCGAACCAAATTAATTGCGCAAAAGCCGTAATACCCACGATGGCGTTGGCAATCACGAAGACAAGTACAAGCCAACCCGTTTGATCCAAATCGTGAAAGCGTCGCGCGGCTACTGAATAGCCCGGAATAATATTTGCGAGCCAGAATAAGCCAATTATAATCATAATAATCGCACTTAAAGGATCAATATCATCACCCCCTGAATTTATACCAATAAGAGAAACCAAGAGAACAATGAGCGCAATATAAACAATAGCTTGCATAAGGACTGGCCACCAATATTCCGCACGCGACGCACGGCCATTGAAATTGAAATAGTTCTTATAAAAGCTGGCAACTGCTTCGCCAAAACCCATCATCTTATA
>CAZKHC010000013.1:20734-23189 GCA_964552135.1 uncultured Algimonas sp.
CCAAATCGTTCGGTCCAGCTTTCTATATCCTCTGCCTCAATTTTCGTGAACAAAACAGGCGGCGCAGAGATTTCTAATCCTGTCGGCAGCGCATCTAAGGGCGATCCATCAGTAGAAAAATCGCCAAATTTCCACGTTCTGTTTACCTGCGGAATATTCATGGCATCCAATATTTTCTTCGCCGCATCAGGAATTATGGGTTGGGCTAAAACTCCATACAGGGCCACGAGATTTAGTCCAACTCTCACTCCCATTGCCGCTTGATCGACATCTGTCTTATAATGGGTCCACGGTGCGGCTTGGGTGAGATACTCATTCCCTGCTGCCCATATTGCGCGAGTTTCTGCCATGGCTTTCCGAAATTCCCGAGCTTCGTAATATAAAACAAGCTGCGGCACACGTTGCGACAATTCCGATTTTATCCAGCTTTCGGCCTCTGTTATATTTCCGCCCGCTGGCACCTTGCCGTCAAATTTCTTGACGCAATAGCTTGTGATACGATTGACAAAATTCCCCAATACATTTGCAAGATCAGAATTGATACTCGCCTGAAAATCTTCCCATGTGAAAGCGGCATCCGAACTCTCTGGCGCGTTCGCCATAAGATGCCATCGCCAATAATCTGACGGGGCTATATCAATCGCTTGGTCCATAAAGACCCCGCGTTTTTGGCTTGTCGAGAATTTCCCGCCATACCAGGTTACCCAATTAAAGGCCTTAAGCTCATCGACCAGTTTCCAAGGCTCACCGGAGCCCATTATCGTCGTCGGGAATGAGAGGGTGTGAAAGGCGACATTATCCTTGCCCATAAATTGGACATAGCGCGTTTTGTCTGCCCCTTTATCTGTTCTCCAAAATTTCTCCCAATCGCCGCCTGTTTTGGACGCCCAATCCTGCGTCGCGCCGATATAGGCGATTGGGGCATCGAACCAAACGTAGAATACCTTACCTTCAAAGCCGTCCCGGACAGATCCATCCGCCGCAAGCACAGGCACGCCCCACTCCAGATCGCGCGTAATCGCGCGGTCGCGCAAACCTTCGTCCAGCCATTTCATTGCGATGGATGTCGTCAGCGCCGGCCAATCGGCGCGGTGGCTTTCGACCCAGTCTCGCAAGCGGCCACTCATGTCAGATTGTTTCAGGTACAGATGATTAGTATCGCGAATTTCAACATCATGACTGCCCGAGACGGCGCTATAGGGATTAATCAGATCAATCGGATCAAGTAGCTTTCCGCAATTATCACATTGATCGCCGCGCGCAGATTCAAATCCGCAATTCGGGCAGGTGCCCTCGACATAGCGGTCCGGCAGATAACGTCCGTCCGCGACCGAATAGACTTGCTGAGACGTGCGCTCTTCAAGAAAGCCATTCGCCTCCAGCGCAAGCGCAAAGTCTTGCGTTAAGCGGCGGGTCGCCTCCGAGCTAGAACGGCCGAAATAATCATAGGAAAGCTTGAAATTAGCCCCCGCCTCCGCTTGTGCCACATGCATCTGATCACAATAGTCAGATACCGTCAGCCCTGCCTCAGCTGCGGCAAGTTCCGCCGGCGTGCCATGCTCGTCTGTCGCGCAGATATAAAGCACCTCATGGCCCATAAGGCGCATCGCGCGGCTATAAACATCGGCGGGCAGCATCGACCCCGCCAAATTTCCCATATGCTTGACCCCATTAATATAGGGCAGCGCGGAGGTGACGAGTATTCGGTCGGGTTTCGCATGAGACATGATGCGCCTTCTACCCTGACACGGCTGTCATTCAAGCGGAATTGCCGCCTGCAGACCTCGATATTCCGTCGCCATTTGCATGCGACCAGCTGACGCAGTATAATTGCGCCGCACGAGAGAGATGCGAAATCATCAGGGGAGAGGCAAAATGCCCAAAATATTCAATACAAGCTGGATTGCAGTCATACTCGCCACACTGGCATTTTATATGGTTGGTTTCGCATGGTATGGATTTATATTTAAGGATATCTGGTTAGCAGCCTCGGGGATGACACTCGCCGAAACGGAAGCCATGGCGGCGGCCCAAGGGCCAATGATGTTTGTTTGGGGATTATTAATCACCCTAGCTCAGGCGCTAGGTTTGCTTTGGGTCCTCAATTTAGCGGGGGCCAAGCGTCTTCCCAAGTGTTTGGAAATTGCGTTTTGGCTCTTTCTCATGATTGCCGCCCCTCTCCTAACATACGCCTGCCTCTATGACGGTTATAGCTTATCGGGTATATTGGTGGACTTTAGCCATATCCTCGTCGGTTGGCTTGTCATGGCGACAATTTACGCCTTTTTCAGAGGAAAAGACAAAATCGAGGTCTAAGGGATAAAAAAAGGCAGGCAAGCCCCATAAAGCCGCTTGCCAGCTGGGCAATCCAACGCTAAACGCCCGCCACACCAGACAAAAGCCCCTATAGCTCAGCTGGTAGAGCACCTGATTTGTAATCAGGGGGTCCGCGGTT
>CAZKHC010000014.1:0-22879 GCA_964552135.1 uncultured Algimonas sp.
AAAGGCTCACAGCCCATCGCGGGAACTGCGTTTACCTGTATTTGCCCCAACGCGGGTTGGGTTGGTGGGCGGCAACCCGCAAATAGGAGGCGAAGCCTCCAAAAAAGAGGACATGCCCGCAGGGTCGGCCTCCACGACGGAGACCGAAAAGGTAAAAATGTTTCTCGCAAAGGCTAACCCTGCGGCGGCGCTTTACAACATAACGGCCTTACTAATCTGCGGGGGTTCCGCCCCGTCAGGCACACGCTATCCGGCCCCGATACGCTCCCGTTACGAAACGCACCTAGACACACCGTCTTTCGCTACGGAATAGATAACGCGTCTACCCAAGTCCAATGTGCGAAAGAACGAGTTAAATATGGGGGGTGTTTGGCGAAGTGAGGATTATGTTTTTGGGATTGGTCGTAAGAGGTTGAAAATAGGTAGCTAACTAATTTTCAAAAAATGGCTTTGGGGAACAAGTTAGTTGCAAAGTGGAGGCGAGAAATATGTTTTTTTATAAACTGAACTCGTAAAAGCCCCACTCCACCCCAAGGACGATGTCATATGATATAAGATTTTATCCCCATATCCTTCATATCCCCCACAAGATTGAGGGGTGAAAATCATCTGCTTGTACCATGTATGTACACCCCCGATACCTTCTTTAAACTGTATAACGATGAAATTATCTAACTGTCCAATCGCCACGGAAACAAGTTCATACCCCGGTTCTAATTCCAAATGATAATCACCAACATATCTAACTGTCGGTTCATCGATTCTTAAAACTAACTCAGCCTTTCCTGATGTGCCTTTTCGTTTCTCAAAATGAACGTCTGGAAACGGCCAGTTTGGAAATTTCTCTTTCGCGACAGTTATTTTTTTGAACTCATCACGAAAGTTAGATTCAATAAACGGCTTGAATAAATTTATGGATTTACACGTCTCTTGCAACTTTGCATAGGACGGCGAGGCATTCATTTCACAGATTTCTCTTGGGGTTGGCTGATAACTATTTTCGAAATTATTCCTAGCCTTAGCAGGCAAAGAAAAGCCGCTAATCAATATAGCAAATATGGTTGCATGAATGGTCTTTGAAACACCCCACATATTGTACTCCATCTCTGATTTTCATTCACATCAAACTTGCGCACCAAATGAGTTTAGAAATTGACGAAATATACTTAAAATTTAGTGAGTAAATGGGGACGTTTAAACAACCCTGCATTAAAAAACCGTCTCGCGATTTTCGCACTAGACGGTTTTTCGAAATTAAATAGTGATATCAGAGGTTACGCATCCTCAGTCGGTTTCGGCGCCTTCGTCCCCTTACCCTTCTTAGAGCCGCCCTTTGCAGGAGGAACAATCTTGAAGGTTAGGTTTTCCTTCTTTCTGTCCACACCGACCTTCACAAGCCCGCCTTGCTTGAGCTTGCCGAATAATATCTCATCCGCGAGGGGTTTTTTGATATATTCCTGTATCGTGCGGCCGAGCGGACGCGCGCCGTAGCGTTTGTCATAGCCTTTATTGGCGAGCCAGACATTGGCGCCTTTGGAGAGTTCAAATTCAATCTTGCGATCGGCGAGCTGCGCTTCGAGCTGAATGACGAATTTATCGACAACCTTGGCGATGTCATCCGGCGAGAGCGCCGCAAAAGAGACAATCGCATCGAGGCGGTTTCTAAATTCCGGCGTAAAGCGGCGTTTAATCGCTTCATTTTGCTCATCATCCTTGAGGCCGCGTCCAAATCCAATTTCAGCCTTCGCTGCATCCGCCGCGCCCGCATTGGTCGTCATGATAATGATAACATTGCGGAAGTCGACCTTGCGGCCATTGGCGTCCGTCAGGAAGCCATTATCCATAACTTGTAGCAGAATGTTGTAAATATCCGGATGGGCTTTTTCGATCTCGTCGAGAAGCAAGATAGAATGCGGATTTTGATTTACCGCATCCGTGAGCAATCCGCCCTGATCATAACCGACATATCCGGGAGGCGCACCGATGAGGCGCGAGACCGTATGGCGTTCCATATATTCGGACATATCGAAACGGAGAAGCTCTAGGCCCTGCGTCATGGCGAGCTGTTTCGCGACTTCGGTTTTACCCACGCCTGTTGGGCCCGCAAAGAGGTAAGAGCCAATCGGCTTATTCGGCTCGCGCAATCCAGCGCGGGCGAGCTTCACCGCAGAGGCGACTTGTTCAATCGCGTCGTCTTGGCCAAAGACCATGCGTTTCAAATCCATTGGCAGAGATTTTAGCGCTTTTTCATCGTCGCGCGAAATGCTCTTTGGCGGGATGCGCGCGATTTTGGCGATGACGCTTTCAATTTCTTTGATACCGATTTTCGTCTTGCGTTTCTCTTTCGGGACAAGCTTGGTCCGCGCGCCCGCCTCATCGATCATATCGATGGCTTTGTCGGGCAATTTGCGATCCGTGATATGGCGAACGGAGAGGTCCACTGCGCCTTGGATGGCGGCTTGCGTATAGGTCACGCCGTGGAATTCCTCGAAATAGGATTTCAGCCCTTGCAGGATTTTGACGGCATCTGCTGGCGATGGCTCGGAGACATCGATTTTCAGGAAGCGGCGAGACAGCGCGCGGTCCTTTTCGAAATGCTGGCGATATTCCTTATAGGTCGTCGAACCCATGCAGCGGAGCTTACCCGACTGCAAAGCCGGCTTGAGCAAGTTAGATGCATCCATCGCGCCGCCGGACGTTGCGCCCGCGCCAATAATGGTATGGATTTCGTCAATGAACAGCACAGCGCCGTCCGTGTCTTGGAGCTGGGTGACAACGGCTTTGAGGCGTTCCTCAAAATCACCTCGGTAACGTGTCCCCGCGAGCAGCGCGCCCATATCGAGTGAATAGATGGTCGCATTCGCAAGGACATCGGGCACTTCCCCGTTTACGATGCGGCGGGCAATACCTTCGGCAATAGCGGTTTTCCCGACGCCGGGGTCGCCGACCAGCAGCGGATTATTCTTGCGGCGGCGCGAAAGCACCATAATGCAGCGCTCAACCTCATCATCGCGGCCAATCAGCGGATCAATATCGCCTTCTAGCGCTTTTTTGTTCAAATTGACCGTATATTCTTGGAGCGGATCTTTTTTCTTCGCATCCTCGCCTTCGGGCGTCTCTGTGCCTGTCGGAGTTTTGGGCGCAGTGCCTTCGCCGGATTTGCTAATGCCATGCGAGATATAATTGACGGCGTCATAACGCGTCATATCCCGCTCTTGGAGGAAATAGACGGCATGGGATTCGCGTTCGGCGAATAAAGCCACGAGCGCATTTGCGCCTGTTACTTCTTCGCGGCCAGAGCTTTGGACATGAATAACGGCGCGCTGAATCACGCGGTGGAAACCAGCCGTCGGGCGCGCTTCTTCAAATTCTTCAACGACGAGCGAGGCGAGGTCCTCATCGAGATAGCGCATCACATCTGCGCGCAGCGGTTCAATATCTACGTCGCAGGCCGAAATAACCGCGGCCGCATCTTTATCATCCAGCAGCGCGAGCAAGAGATGCTCCAGCGTCGCAAGCTCATGCTTGCGGTCACTCGCAAGCGTCAGAGCACGGTGGATTGTTTCTTCCAGAACCGGGGAAAAAGAGGCCATAAAAATTTTCCTTTCGATTAAAGAATGTGGGGACATTCCCAGCATATTCAAGCGCTATTCTGTCACAGGCTCGTGATAACTTCCGTGAGAGGTTTCCGAAACAGATTCGCGCTCCACACGAATAGACTAGACATTGGCGTCCTCATTGTCATGTTTACATCTCTTCATATGGAGATTGCTATGTCACGGACCACATTTTCGCTTTTTGCCGCCGCGATTAGCCTATTCCTGCTCCTTCCAGAACCCGCTGCGGCCCAATCAGTTGGAGCAGATGAAATCATCGTCACGGGGTCGCGCATTAGCCGCACAAACAATCTACAAAACCAAGGCGGCGCGCCTGGAATCACCTATATTCGGCGGGGTGACTTTATGTTGCTGGAAATCAAAATCGAATCTGATGCCCGCGAAAGATCGGAACGCTTTTCTGAAATCGGCAAGACGATTACGGCCTTTCTGAACGCGGCCAAAGCCGATCCGACGATAGAAATGTCAATTTTGGAGTCTGGCACCACAGTGCGCAAACTGACGAAATCAAATTATTTTCAAGGTATTTCGCGCGGCGGACGCCCCGATACATCTGTTGCCCGAATCCGCGTTAAGACAGCCATCCCGGAGGAAGTTGAAAATAGCGCGGAATTGGCGACAAAACTCTCCCGTTTTGTCGACGGCATTGAAGAAACTGGCCGCATCACGATTAGCGCCAATGGCGACCCTGCTGTCTCCGTTGTAAACCCGTTTCAATATCGCGACGAAGTTGTCTCCTCTATTGTTGCAGAGATCAACGCCATCACAGATGCGCTAGGCCCGGAATATGTCGCCATCATTAAAGGGTTGGACCGTCAAGTTTATTGGGACCGAAAAGGCGACATCGAACTCGCCTTCTCCCTGCCCTACACTTACGAGATTATTCCAAATACCCTGCACTCAAGACCTGATAGTAAAAAATAGTCCAAATGGCCCTAATTCTATTCTTTCTCCAGCGTGCATTGGAGCGGGTGCTGTGCGCGTTTAGCTGCGTCCATGACCTGCGCAACTTTGGTTTCCGCGACCTCAAAAGTGTATACTCCGCAGGTTCCAATGCCGGATTGATGCACATTGAGCATAATTTGCGTCGCTTCTTCAGCGGTCTTCTTGAAAATCCCCATCAGGATAGAGACGACAAATTCCATCGGGGTATAATCATCATTCATCAGGATAACGCGCCACATCGACGGTTTTTTCGTCTTAGGCCGAACCTTGGTGGCAACGCCGCGTTCCTCGCCCCCGTCAGAATCGCCCCCTCCCGAGTCACTGGCCCCTTCCGGACCCGCTAGCCAATCTGTGTATCCCATGTTCATATCCAGCTTATATAATGACTTCTTAAACTGCGCCAAGCCAGCAATGGATGAAAACTGAGAAAAGCTGTTCACAGCAAATTTAACACCCCGTTAACCCTATTCTAACGCTTGCAAGCGAGTGAGTTATAAATGTTTCGTGCCTTTTTCATTATTTTGACGTTTGGAGCGTGGCTCCTGAGTTCAAACGCCGCCATGGCCAAGAGCCGCTATGCCTCTATCGTAGTGGATGCGGATAGTTTGGACGTTATTCACAACCGCCAGATTGATGAACCTCGGTTTCCGGCATCTTTGACCAAAGTCATGACGCTTCATCTCGTGTTTGACGCCCTAGATGCCGGGACGTTAAAGCTCGACGAACGCGTCAAAGTCTCTCGCAATGCAGCCCGCACGCCCCCTGTCGAATTGGGCCTTCGTACTGGCCAAACAATCACAGTGCGCGAGCTTATCCAATCCGTCGCCGTCCGCAGCCACAATGATTCTGCCGTTGTTCTCGCAGAACGCCTTGGCGGCACAGAAGCGCGTTTCGCAAAAATGATGACGGCCAAAGCGAAGAGCTTGGGCATGAACCGAACAACCTTCAAAAACGCGAATGGGCTGCCGCATCCCGACCAAATTACAACAGCGCGAGATATGGCAAAGCTTGGAAACTCAATTCTGAAAAACCACTACAGCCGCTATCATTATTTCGGCCAAACCCATTTTCGCGGTCAGAAAAATACAAATGCGCTTTTGCACGATATGCCAGGCGTCGACGGATTTAAAACCGGCTATACGAATGCCTCGGGATTTAACCTGATGGTCAGTGCTGTTCGAAATGGCCGGCGGCAAATCGCCGTCGTTATGGGCGGCGCGAGCGGGAAAAGTCGAAATGAACATATGAGAGACCTTGTCGAGCGCGGATTTAAAGTCATGGGCGTCCTGCCGCAATCGACGGCGCCGCGCCTTGTCGTAAAACATCAAAACGCGCCCACCAGCATATTGCGCGGCGCATCAACACGAAAAACCGCCAAACCTTGGGCGATACAAGTTCGGAATTTACCGTCCGAACAAGACGCCTTTGCAGCGGCGGCTGGATTTACGCCAAAAACTCTGCCTGCCATCACAAGCGGATTTGTCCAAGGCCAACCCGTCTTTCATGCGCGGCTTACCGGTCTATCGGCTCAAGCCGCGAAGTCAGCTTGCGCAGAAATTCAAACCGCAAGACCGCAAACCAAATGTTGGCTTATTGCGCCGCAGTGATTAAACAGCCCGTATGGAAATCGTACGAACGGAACGAGCCTTAAGAAAGGTCACATGGAGCTGGCGCGGGTCAGGGGATCGGATCGTTTTTGTCCCAACTATGGGCGCTCTGCATGAAGGGCACCTAACGCTTGTTCGACTTGCTAAAAAATACGGCGAACGTGTCGTTGTCTCTATTTTTGTGAATCCGACACAATTTGCACCCGGGGAAGATCTGGATGCTTATCCGAGAACCGAGAAAGAAGATGCACGCCTCCTAATGGCCGAAGGTGTGGACTTGGTCTATATTCCGGATCCGCAGACAATGTATGACGTGCACCACGCGACAGGGATAACAGTCGGCGGCGTAGCGAAGGGCCTAGAGACCGATTACCGCCCAACCTTTTTCGACGGCGTTGCATTGGTGGTCACAAAATTGTTCAACCGCGTTCAACCTGATATCGCCATTTTTGGTGAAAAAGATTATCAGCAGCTCGCCACAATACGGCGGCTGGTCGATGATCTCGATATGCAAATCAAAATTATCGGCGCACCAATTGCGCGGGACAAGCATGGCCTCGCGCTGTCCTCTCGCAATGCTTATTTCGATGAAGCTGGATTAAACCTAGCCCGCAGGCTTAATGTAATCATGAAAAAATGTGCAGCCGATATGCGCGAGGGGCAGCATGTCGATAAGGCAACAGATGCGGCAAAAGCGGCCCTCATGCGTGCCGGTTTTTCGTCAGTAGATTATGTCGAAGTTCGCAGCCCAAATTCCCTGACGGTCTTAGAAGGCGGCTATCTTGACGGCCCGGCCCGGGTTCTAGTCGCTGCCCATTGTCCAAATAAAGGAAAAAGCGTTCGCTTAATCGACAACTTCCCTGTTTAGGCAGAAAGCTCGACGCCTTGCCCAAATTTATCTGACAATTTGGACAAAGTCCGATCAAAGGCATCGAGAATGTCTTCACGCTTCACAGGTTTGGCTATTGTATCGTCCATTCCAATATTGCGGCAAATTCGGCGCTGTTGATAATCTGGATCCGCGGTCAAGGCGATAATGATGACATTGGCATAGGCCTGATCAGATTTTCGAATTTCTAGTGTCGTCTCAATACCGTCCATAACGGGCATATGAATATCCATAAGCACAACATCGACAGGAACGGTATTGAGGACATTTAAGGCCTCTCGGCCGTTCTCTGCAAAATAAAGCTCATTCACGCGTTTCCCAATGAGGCGCTGGACGACTTTCCGGTTAATTTCATTATCTTCAACGCAAAGAACATTTAGGCCTTCAAACGGTTTTATTGTTTCGGGGGTATCCGTCGAAACGGACCCAATAGACGGCGTCGCTAAATTTGCAGGCATATCCACGGGCAGTGCGCTCGGCTGAACGCTCTCGACGGCTAATACCGGGCTCCCGATGGGTTTCTCGTGGGGTGCGACTTCGGCGGTTTGATCCGGAAAATCTTCGGTTAAGGATGACAGGTCTTGCGACTCCTCCAACACAGGTAGCAGGAGGGCAAAAGTTGTCCCCTCGCCGCGTTTCGCTTTGACACGAATTTGCCCGCCCATAAGTTCGCACAAATTCTTCGTAATCGTCATACCCAGACCCGTGCCGCCATATTCGCGTTGAATCGAATTATCGGCCTGCGTAAAGGGATCGAAAATACGGCTGACCTCGCTCTCCGACATGCCAATGCCCGTGTCTTTCACGGCAAAAATTAAATGAGGCTGATCTTTTATAAGGGCTTGTTTCGCCACTAAGGTCACACTGCCCTGTTTTGTGAACTTCGCAGCATTCGACAATAGATTATTTAGGCATTGCTGAAGCCTAAATTCATCCAACATCATGGAGTCTGGTAATTTTGGGTCTAAAACGACTTTAAAGCTGAGACCTTTACTCGTAATTTGCGGCTTCCACAAACGCGAGACTGTCCCGATGATTTGACGTGGATCGACCGTATCGAGGTTTATTTCCACCTTATCGCTCATCAATTTCGCATGATCGAGTGTCCGCGAAAGAAGATAGTGCAGCCCTTCCGCAGCATTCTCAATATCATTTACGACATCGCGTACGTCCTCGCTCAATTCTTCATCTTTCAAACTATCGCTCATACCAATGATGGCATTCAAAGGGGTTCGAATTTCATGGCTCATGCGCGCCAAAAATTCGGACTTTGCTTTTGACGCGGACCGTTCGGCCGTAAGGGCATTTGTCTTGTTTATTTCTTCGCTAATATCCATGACGAAGGCCGTCGCTCCCAAAGGCGTTCCATCTGGCGCGCAATCAATTTGGCCAATCGAGCGCTGCCACATTGTCCCTTGGCTTTCTATTCGCACACGATATTTGAAATCGAAGTCACGTTTATTTTGAACAACATCTTGCCATTCCGTCGTGATTGCGGTGACGTCTTCGGGGTGTATAATGGAAAATAACCCGTTTGCCTGAAGTCTTAATTGCTCATCTTTTGTCAGGCGCCTTGTGACAGAGGCGGAATAGGTGAATTTCCCCGTTTTGAAATCCATCGACCAAAATCCTGCTTCCGCGGCATTCATTGCGATTTCAAATAAATTGCGATAGCGGCTATCGACGGTAATATCTCGGATGACAATCGTACCGCCTTCCTGGCCCTCATACCACGTATTCACGCATACACGGCGGCCATCTAATGTCGTTAGAACCACGGATGTTCGGTGCGGTTCTGGCTCGCTCAGCGAGGATTCCACTAATTCTGCGATTTGTTTGGGGGAGAAAACATTTCCCGAAACAGGATCTTCAATTTTAAATGCGCCAAGCATTTCTGTCAGGATGGACCCCACCAGATGATCATTTGAACCGACACCTAAAATACCAGCGACATCGCCATCGACATACTGAATACGGCTGTGTCTATCGATTTTCGCATAGGCAATATTTGCGGCGCGCAGGATATTGGAGGTGTCGCTAGTCCCGCGTTTACTCACGGCCTCTATTTGATTTTGTGCCAAATCTGTCATTCGCGGACCCAATCCTCCTTCGCCACTGTCTTCTCATGACAAAACAGAATTAATTTTGTCTAAATATCAGTGGCTTAACTGTCCATGACGTCATGCCGTTTTCGGCTATATGACAGGACTAGTGTCGGCAAAGGACTGCGGCTTACAGATGCCTACCAAGCCCCAAGATTAATCAACTTTGCTCGAAATGCAGCAGGCAAATCTGCCCCTGTTTCGGCGCCCGTTAAATCAGGCGGCGCGTCGCCCTCTTGCAGATAGCGCCAGCCCTGAAAGGCTCGCCGTGGTTTTGGCAATACAGGGATGAGTTCTGGGTTCATCAAAATCCCGCAGGCGCGGTGACCATTCTTGGTCGTCTCTTCCAAATCAACGATTAAGTTACGGCAAATTATATTGCCTTTGATAACCCAATAAATTGATCCGCCGTCCAATATTTCCTCACGGCGTTTCGGAAACATGCGCGTGACATGGATATGATGCGGAGACAGGCCGCGCCGGAGGCGTTGATTGACAACATGCGCTTGCCAGTCCGCAAGCGTTTGGAACGACTCAGACCCGACGGAGAGTTTTTGTAAATGAACAGTCACACCGCCCATTTAAGACGGTACGAAGCAAAGTTCTAGAAGTTCCGTTCAAATGGCTCGACATCGACGATATATTGGTCAGTATCGGCATTAATTCCGAAAGTGACCATATCAAGTTTTGACGTATTCGGCTTAAGAGATGTCTTTCCGATCACACGACCAAAGACTGATTTGATTCGACGGGTTAGATCACCATCCTCCGTGTATGACGGGTTCATTCCCAAACGCTGCCTAAGCACCGCATTTGTCAACATTGCCGCATTTTTCATTCCTGATTGACGCGTAGAATATTCTGTTGTCACTGAGACACAAAAGCTCTGGTTATCAACGCGGTGCGGAGAATTTAAGGGCCATGTCAACGCCATGCCTTCCGCCAAATCAATAACTTCGGCCTCTGCATCAAAATCGGATTTGTAAGGGAGATCATCATCCAACGTGTTAGAAATTACTTCTTCATAGGCATTGTCTGAAATGAATTTTTGCGTGAGCGGATAAATGTAAATCCGCTTTTTCCCGCGCACGTGCCATAGAATCGTTTCTGTTTTATCGAAATGATAAGGTACACGCGCCACTGGCGATGAAATCAAAATTCCGCCGCGCGGATTAAAGGCTTTATTGCCTGTATTCTCTGCCAACTCGCCATACATAGCGTCCAAGGCACGTTTATATTCGGGATGAACATTCATCGCTTGGCGTAGGTTAATCCAAAGACGGCCTGCTTTCGCAGCTTCCAAAAGTGTCTTGCCCGGAACATTGCGAAAATCACCCGTCCGGAACTTGTTCGGATAAACAGGGTGGTCAGGTGCACTCATTGTGCAAACATCCATTTTCTTGCTGGGGTGGCGTTCCAGAAGATCAATCAAGGCTTCATCTGTAAATAACCCCGTAGAACTGAGATTATGGCCAAAACCCATAATTTCTTTTTGAAAAGCCGCAGAGTTCGCGTCGGTCCAATCCGTCAGCATAGGTTCCGAACCAGTCGGAGAGCCCGTTTCTAATTCATCGGCGACGTGTTCATTTGAGTTATCTATCAACATGCTCGGCCTTATACAGGAAAAGGCTTAAAAGATGCTTATATGCCTAGCGATTTTTATTCATCCTTAACCAAGCGTAAACGCCGCTCAAAATCAGCCCGGAACCAATCACAAACCCTGTGAAAGTAATGATTGGTCCCCACTGACCAAATAGCAATTCAGATCCTCGAATCATCGCGCCGCCGGCGATGCCAATAAGGATAAACCCAAGGACGATAGGTATCCAAAGCCCCGCACTGCCTTTTTTTGTCGGAGCAGATTCCAAATCTGTCGGCGTCGTGGTTTCGATATATTTTGCAGCTGAGTCCGTTCTTTGGCGGAACGCATCATCTTGGGCCAATTCATCAATGACCGCGACAGGCTCTATATTCTCATCCAGGTCGGGGTCATTCACTTCCCCGGCGCCTGCAATATTGGTGATGTCGTCATCGGGTTCAGCCAATATTTCTTGATTATATGTGTCATCGACTGCCTCCGCCGATCGAGACCGTTCTGGATTTAAATCAATCACATTGTCGCGGACGTCATCTACAATAACCTCGTCCGAGAAAATTTCTTCAGAAATGCTATCCCCTACGTCTGGTGCGTCTGAATCAACGAGACTCTCCGGCCAGTCTTCTTTTGTATCGTCAAACCGCACATCGGCATCATCGATTAAGGCATCTAGCCGCGCAACAATATCGGATGCTGCGGCTGCAATAGGAGATTTTTGTGTCCCTGTTTCCTCACGCTCTTCATCTTGACTAACCGCGTCATCAAGGGCGTCATCAATTGCATCACTAATACTGTCATCGTTGTCGATCGTTTCAGATGACTCCATTCCAAGATCGAGGTCGAGGTCCAAGTCAAGATCGAGATCAAGGCCAAGTCCTGCCTCTGCAGATTCTTCTTCAGATGTATCAACGATCAAGCTCTCAATCTCATCTGCCTCGTCGGTTTCGACAATGTCGCGTTCAGACAGTTGCAGTGCCCCAGCTAAGCCATCTTCGCGCCGACGTGACGGCGCGATGGTCGCATCATAAGGTGCCGTGGCTACAATTCCACTGGCGTCACTTTCGGTGAAGACGGGCAGATTATCATCCGTCGATATACCGGCAATTGTCGTGTCTCTCACAGGAGGCAAATCTTCGCGGCCTGACGGCACAACGCCCTCCGTCCGGAGAAAAAGCGCTTTTTCAGCCGTTCGGCGGCGCATCAATGCGTCGACAACATATGTCTTTCCATCAATGGTGGATTTGCGCCAGTTATCCAGTCCATTCGCGGCATCTAAAGGCCGTCCATTATTTATCGCCCGCAAAGTATCGCTTTGCAGAAAGGCTTTCGGCCCGATGTTAAAAGCAAAGGAACAGAGAGCGTCAAATTGGCTTTGGGACATGGGCGCGTGAACTTCGGAATTAATCATATCCTCAAAGGGCTCTAAATCCGTCTTCAGAACCTCCGAGGCTTCGCGCTTATTCATCACCACTGCATTTTCGGAATATAAACGATGGCCATAGCCAACAATGCGTTGGCCGGAAATCAACTCACGATCGACCGGGCGAAACCCTTCAAAGGCCTTTATAAGCTTTAATCCGGTCTCGGATATTGTCAGGTTCTGGCTCATAATCGTCCCAAATCAATACAGCTCGGGCGATGACCCGAATGCGTTGACAGGAACGTTGCAATAGTTGGGCCGACTTCACGCCAGAGGCGAATCTCACAGAAGAATAAGGGCAGCTGTGCCCAAAAAGGCACAAAACCCGACGACATCGGTAACTGTCGTGACAAAAACGGATGAGCTAACCGCCGGGTCCGCACCAACCCGTTTTAGCCCGAGCGGCACGGTAATTCCGGCTAATCCGGCGCATATATGGTTCACCAACATCGCAATAAAAGCCACAAGCGCGAGGCGCGGATCGCCAAACCAGAGAAAAGTGATAGCGGCGAGTACGACCGCAAAAATGACGCCTATAATGATAGCAGCGGCAGATTCTCGTCGTATTGCACGCCATGCAGATTGCGGGGTTAGTTCCCGCTCAGCCAAAGCGCGAACCGCCACCGTCAAAGCCTGAGTTCCTGCATTCCCGCCCATGCTGGCAACGATTGGCATGAGCACCGCCAAGGCCACAATTTCGGATATCGCGTAATCAAAGCGCGCTATCACAAGGCTGGCCAATACCGCGGTCAGCAAATTTACAAATAACCAAGGCGCCCGCGCGCGAACCGTCTCAAAAGCCGTATCCGCCAAGCCTGCATCTGACACGCCCGCGAGGGCGAGAATATCTTCCTTATTTTCGTCTTGAATAATTTCGATAATGTCATCCACCGTCATCATCCCGACAAGGCGGCCTTGGTCGTTAATTACGGGCGCGGAAATCAGATTATATTTTTCAAATTGAAAGGCGGCTTCTTCCTGATCGTCTGCCTGGTCAATGGTGATAATGGAGCTTTCCATCATGTCCGACAAACGGACCCCGCGCTGCGCCCGCATGAGCTGGCTGACGGGAACGTAACCTATCGGCTTAAAACCTGTATCTATAATATAGACGTTGAAGAATAGCTCCGGCAGATCTTCGCCCGTCTCGCGCATATGATCTATCGCGTTACCTACGGTCCAAAATTCCGGCGCAGCGACAAATTCGCGCTGCATAAGACGGCCAATAGTTTCATCATCAAAAGCAAGGCTTTCCTCATAAGCGCGGCGGTCCTGAGGTGTAACAGCATCCAGCACATCTTCGCGCTGCGCGTCGTCCATTTCTTCCAAAATCTGCGTCGCATCATCATTGTCCATTTCGGACAAGGCATCCGCAATGACATCGGCCCCCAACAGCGGCAGAATGTCTTCAACGACATCATCTTCCAATTCCGCGAGGACATCCCCAGAAATAATAGCCGGAGCCCGCGTAATAATATCTTCGCGCGCCTCAGAGGAAAGCTGTTCAAGCTCATCGGAGACATCTGCCGGATGCAAGCGCGCCAGAGTTTCAGACAGGGCGACCTCATCTTCCAGTGCCAAAGCATCTTGGATAGGGGTCTCGTCTTCGGGCTGAAGGTCAGTCTGGCTCATTTTAACGCCTTAATGAATCCGTCGTTGGCACCTACCGCCTAAACTCTGCGCGGCGATGCGTAAATCCATTTTACGCGGCGCGCGCTAAGGGTTAGGCGAACAGGGTGAAGCCGATAATCATAGACTGGGTTGGAACCCTTCTGCTGCTGGGTGTCCTTGCAAGATTATCCTATGTAGATTGGAAGACATTTCGCCTCCCCAATATTCTGACCAAACCTCTGATTGCTTTAGGCCTAATCTATAATTTCATACTCACGATAGATGCTTACACATATCTCCTCGGCGCTATATTAGGCTATGCGATTTTTTGGACGATTGAGACCGCCTATCGGCTCATCCGAAAACGCGACGGCTTGGGACGCGGGGACGCAAAACTCCTCGCTGCCGGCGGGGCCTGGTGCGGGGCCATGGCCTTGCCTTTTATAATCTTCATCGCAAGTAGTGCAGGCCTGATTTATATTTTATCCCAGCCGAAAGCAGATCGGGCTTCCATCAAACTTGCATTTGGACCGTTCCTTGCGGCCGGAATCGCGGCCACATTTTTAGCACTCAAATTTTTCTAAAAGAGCGATTACTTTGGCTGGCAACTCTGGATGATCGCAACAGGTTGCAGGCGCTCCCACCCTTCGCTCGTCAGTGTAACAATTCTGGCCTGCGGAAAACGGCGGCCGCCGCTCATAGCCTCGCCTTGACCCAAACGCAGCGTCACAGGATTCCCTACGTCATCTAAATAATCAACCGCGGGGAATTTAGCTTGTGCAACTAGGTCGACAGCCCCATCTGAACCCTTAAAGCGCGCGGTTTTCTTATCAGCAAAAAAAACGAATTCGCGGGATGCATCGGCTGACCAGCCAAATAAACCACACTCTCCGGGCTTAAGGCTGGCTGGCGGAATCGAGGCGGCCCCTGCAACGCTAGGCGATGTTGTGGCGCAGGCCGACAGTCCAACAGCACAAAGGAAGGTGATCGATAACCGCAAGGACATTCTAACGCCATCGCCCTTGTTCAACAAGAACGAAGTTCTGACCCGATCGCGTAAATCCAAAAATCGGTAGGACGGCATCGGCCTCAGCGCGATTTGTTCGAACGGAAATATCAGCACGGTAGGTATTATCGGGCGACATTCGGATAAGGGCCGTAATATTTTGCTGCGCGTCGCGCCCTTTTAGATCTGCAATCAATGCGCCGTTTTCGCAGCGGATGGGGCCGGTCAATTCCGGGCCAACCCAATTGATTGTCCCTCCATTGCGCTGCAAAACATCTGTCGTGATGGTCCCAACCGCAGACTTACAAGATTGCTTTTCGATTTGCATGTCTGAGATTTGCGCATTTAACATGCCGCGTAAACCCTGTAATCGTCCATCGGTAAAGGGGATTGTCGAAAGATCAATCCGAAAATCTACGTCTTTCGCTTCGCTTGGACTAACATCTGCTGACAGATAATTACGGCCCTCGCCAGATTGAATAAGCGCACGGCGCGAAAGCGGCGAAATATCCAAATTTGCACTGCCAAAAATCGGAAGACCCGTCACGCTAGGGCGCCAAATCGTGCCTTGGAACGAAAGGTCGGGGGCAACGTTTTTAACTGTGTCGGGCACCGCCAAACCGGCGACCCAACCCAGCGGCAAAAAGGCAATCAGGGCGATTAGCCCGCTCAAAAGAGCCGGTAAAATCCAGCGAAACATAGAGCTTAACGCTGGGGCTCAAAAAATTGATCAATTTTAGAGTAACTCCGCCCGCTCTGGCTAATGTCTTCATCGCGAATAAGGTTGAGGCGCTGCTGGGTTAGCGGGCGCGCATCCGCAGCCGTACGGATAATTTTAGGGCGCAGAAATACCATGAGGCTTGTCTTACTGCGCGACTTACCTGTGGATTGGAAAAGCTTTCCGGCAATAGGAATGTCGCCTAAAATCGGAACCTTGGCGACATTGATTTGTTCGTCATCTTGGATAAGTCCACCAAGCACGATAATTTCGCCGTCATTTGCCAGAACTGTCGTTGTAATTTCGCTTTTGTTCAATACGAAATCTCCGGCCGTTGTCGTCAAGACACCTGATATGGAAGACACGATCTGTTCAATTTCCAACCGGATAACATCACCATCTGAAATTTGCGGCAGGACATCCAGCTGTATTCCAACCTCTTGGCGTTCAAAAGTTTGGAATGGGTTTTGGTTGTTTCCTCCCAATGCAAGCCCCGTCGTAATTGGAATTTCTTGGCCCACGAGGAATGTGGCCGGCACATTATCCAATGTCGTGACGAAAGGCGTGGAGAGAACATTGCTATCTTCATCCGTCTCCAGCGCATTGAGGATTAATCCAAACAACGCATCATTGCTGCGGCCGCCCACCCCAAAGGCCCCGCCGTCTAGACCTGTTAGAGAACTGATAGCTGCCGATTGAAATGCGGTCTGACTGGCGCCGTCCAGCCCAACATCATCGGCGCCTAAAGCTCCAATCACATTAAGAAGATTTCCGGCTTGGCGAGAAAAGTTAGATGATAGCAGCGGTATCGTCGATCCGTTCAAACCACCCAGGGCAAATTGAACGCCTAGTTCTTTGGCTGCCGTATCAGAAATTTCGACAATGATAGCTTCGACTAAGACTTGCGGTTGGCGTTCATCAAGACGGCGAATAATCCGTTCCAAATCCGCCTGTACATCACCTGGTGCGCTAATGATGAGCGTATTCGATCCAGAATCATAAGCCACCGTGGGTGCAGGCTGACCTTCCACTGTATATGTCGGGAGCAATGTTTGGAGAAGTTCATTGATACCTTCCCCGTCGGCGTAGCGAAGCGGAATGACCGATACAGCGCCCCGCGGCGTGGTGCTGCCAACATCCATGCTTGCCAGCAAATTACGTAGTTCGGCGACTTCTTCCGGGGACCCTTCAACAATAAGGCTATTGGTCGCTTCTAAGGCAACGACTTTATAGGGGGCTTTCGGCCCGCCCAATTGCTTCAAGGCATCTTCTGCATCCAATACAGACAGCTGCGACAATCGGATGGTGTCGCGTACACTTCCGCCTGCGCCCATTGCTTCAACAATTGCCTTGGCTTTGCGGAGATTTTCCGCAAAATCTGTCACGACAACAATATCCCCATCAGGATTGGCCGACACCTGCCCTTGACTATGCATAACGGGTTTAATCAACCGCGCGGCTTCGGCGGCCTTTCCATCTGGCGTCCGTAAAATGGTTGTCGAAAACTGACCATAAATTCCGTTGCCCGATTCCGAGAAAGGCGCATCTTGCGCAGCCCCTTGCAAAAGCGTAACACGATATTCGCCGTTCGGTGCGCGAACAACCGTGTAGCCATGCACGCGCAAAACCTCTTTGAATACAGCGAAGACTTGGGCGTCACTTAACCCTTTTTCCGACACGATGTTGACCTTGCCATTTACCCGCGGGTCAATGACGAAAGTACGTCCCGTTACAATCCCAACATTTTCAATGAAGGCTTTAATATCCACATCCTGCATATTGATGATGTGATCATCAGCCGCAAAGCTGGGCGATATCGCTGCTGCGGCGAAGGCAAGACCCAATGCGGCAGATGTAAGAAATCTATTAAACGACATGGTCATTGGCCTATGCGAATGGTGACGGGGGCACCGTTGCGGATAACTTCAAAATCTTGCGCTGCGCCAGATGTCAGTAAGTTGCGCAATTCTTTAATATTCGGTGAAGTCGTATTGAGTGAAACGGGTCCAACGCGCGTCAGCACATCCCCCGACTTTAATTTGAATTGCGAAAGATCTGCACCCGGGCGGGCGGTAATTTTCAGCCCCACCATACGCGAACTTCGATTGGCTTGAAGCTCCCGATGCGGCGTTAGCTGCACTTTCGATAAAAGATCTTCGGCGCTGGCACGGCTTGGTTGGGCGGTCAATTTTGGCGCAGATCGCGTAATGATCTGCTTGTCAGATTTTTCGCCTAATTTCACACGCTCAAGGGTGAGTTTTTGCGACTCGCCATTAACATCAAGGGTAACAAAATCCTTCGCTGTACGTTTCAGCGTCACGCCATTCATAACCTCTTCGTCAATTTTGACGGGTTTATTTTTCCCATCTGGCATTTGAAAGGTTGCGCTACTTTCTGAAACGATACCAATGAGTTTCAAATCCAGTGTTGTCTCTGGCGCGTCATCATCAAGAAATTCTAAAGGATCAATGGTGATTTCACCAAAAGAAAACGGATCGGACGAAAAGTCATAAGCCGCCAGCTGCGCCGCCGATGCCGCAGATGCCGAGGGCGCGACAATGGGGTCAGGCGCATATAGACTTTTGGGTTGAAACACGCCCAAACCAATACGCACAAGCAACCAGCCTAACACCGCAACAAGGACGAGGCTTCCTATATTCAGAGCTATGCGAACTGTATTCATGCGGACCCTTAGAAAAATGTCCCCCAACTTCGTCCCTATAGCCACAATGCGGGGGTCTGCCAAGGCAGCAGGACAGGCATTCACGAATAGTTCAAACGCCAAATATTCGGTGCATTCTACCTGAAAACTGTTACAGCGGCGGCGAAATCGACTCAGCAAACGGGACAGGTTTTCAAATGAACAATGTGATTGATGGCAAAATTGATGGACGGGCCGTTGCGATGCAAACACGCGTAAATGTGGCCAAGGCCGTTGCCGCGCTCGATATCGTTCCTACACTTGCCGTTGTACTCATTGGCGAAGACCCGGCAAGCCAAGTTTATGTCCGCAATAAAATCAAATTTACCGAAGAAGCGGGCATGCGATCACTCGAGCACCGCCTGCCCGAAACAGCGACGCAAGCCGAAGTCGTAGAGATTGTTCGCAGCTTAAATGCGGACGCTGAAATCGACGGCATCTTGGTTCAGCTTCCATTGCCCAATCATATAGATAGCGACACCGTCATTGCGCAAATCGACCCCGCTAAAGATGTTGACGGACTAACCGATGTATCAGCGGGGCGCCTTGTTCTAGGACAGCCCGGCTTGCGGCCCTGTACGCCGACAGGCTCCGTTATACTCGCCAAAGCAGCGCTTGGCGATTTGACCGGCAAACATTGTGTTGTTTTAGGGCGCTCAATTTTAGTTGGAAAACCCGCCGCGCTCATGTTTCTGGAACAAAATTGCACGGTCACAATCGCGCATTCCCGCACAAAAGACCTCGCTGATGTCTGCCGAAGCGCAGATATTCTTGTCGCCGCCGTTGGCCGTCCGCAAATGGTCCAGAAAGATTGGATTAAAGCCGGTGCTTGCGTCATCGACGTCGGCATCAACCGCGTGCCAAGTATCAAACGCCCTGGCAAATTCCGGCTTGTGGGAGATGTCGACTATAAGCCTGCAAAATCCGTCGCAGCCTCCATAACGCCTGTTCCGGGCGGTGTCGGCCCTATGACTATTGCCTGTCTGCTACGCAACACGGTGCTGGCAGCTTGTGACCGCCGAAACATCAACAGACCAAATGTTTTGAATATTTAAGGCGCGAAATCGCCCGCCTTTTATGGGGGGGGCGCAACCGCAATACCAACGGAGCTCGGCTTTAGCTCGCGCCAGCTCGGGCGATAAAACTTATGGAACCCAATCTGCGCTTTAAACTCAAGCGTCTCCGCCCAATCTGGATTGACTTCGATCGTATGGTAATGCGTCGCGTTTTTCGTCAAATCAGGCACAAATCCGGATAGGGAAACCTGCGCAATATCTTGCGACCGTTGCCAGGCAGGGTCTCGCGGCGCGATATCCGTGGACCCATCACAAGCAAATGAAAATTGGCACGCAAATGGACGATGCGCGCCCTCATAGACAACGCCGCAAATTGTGTTGGGATAATGCTTGGACTTCACTCGGTTTTTTACAACATCTGCAACGGCAAATTGGCCAGAGCGTGATTCAGACCGCGCTTCGTAATAAACCGCTTCGGCGAGGCATTGGTGTTCCGCCGCGCGGTTTGCCGCCCAACGCCGATGTTCGACGCGAACGGGCGATAAGGACCGAATATCAGCGGCGTCGCGCAGGCGCGGTGTGGAAGGGTCTAGAAAATCGACGGTTTCGATATCGGCTGCCTGAAAAGCCGCCGCGGCCTCAGACCACTGCACAGCGTCCCGTTGTTGGGACGCCTGAGCGCCCATAACGGGAATAACCGCGGAGACTGTCCCGATGACGGCCAGAGCCGTCACCCAGCCTTTTATATTTTGCACACTGCGCATAGCCCGCGCTCCATAGTCCATAAATATTTACGTACAACGATAATTTGCGTCTCAAACTGCAAAAATAGGGCCTTTTCTTTAAATCTGTGACCAAATTGCAACGGAATCCGCGCTAAGGTTAATAAGGTTTTAACGCGTAAAAGGACGAAATGAGGGCAAAAGCGCCGTTTTCAAGGGGTGGGAGGTCAGAATGCTGTAAGATTGAGGGCTTTTAACACCCCCAACCCAGATTAAACCGTCTTCGCAGCTATCGCCGCTTGAGCGGCTGCTAATCTCGCAATTGGGACGCGGTATGGCGAGCAGGAGACATAGTTTAGCCCTGCGCGGTGGCAGAAATCTATCGAGGACGGATCGCCGCCATGTTCGCCGCAAATACCGAGTTTAATTTTCGGCTTCACAGCTTTGCCGCGCTCTGCCGCGATTTGGATGAGGTCGCCAACGCCGTCTTGATCGAGCGAGACAAAGGGATCTTTTTCGACAATTCCAGCCGCGACATAATCTGGTAGGAAACGTCCCGCATCATCCCGCGAGAGGCCAAATGTTGTTTGTGTTAGATCATTGGTTCCAAAGCTAAAGAACTCAGCATGAGGCGCAATATCCCCTGCCCGCAATGCCGCGCGCGGCAGCTCAATCATGGTTCCAACAATATATTCTGTTGCGGCGACATCTGCGGCGACAGCATCAATGCGGGATTTAAGTAAATCCAATTCTTTAGCGGAAGAAATCAATGGCACCATGATTTCAGCGACGGGCATGATACCTGTCTCGCCGTGAACTAAAGCCTGCGCTTCAAAAATCGCGCGCGCCTGCATCTCATATATTTCCGGATAGGAAATCCCGAGACGACAACCGCGATGCCCGAGCATTGGGTTCGATTCTTGTAGCTCTTCAGCGCGGCGCATTAATTCTGAGGCCGGGACGCCAATCTCTTTTGCAACAGATGCAATATCAGCTTCCGTATGCGGCAGGAATTCATGAAGCGGTGGGTCGAGCAAGCGGATTGTACACGGCAATGCTTTGCCATCCTTATTCATAATGCGGAAAATCGCAGCAAAGTCATCGCGCTGCACCGGAAGGATTTTCGCAAGCGCCAACTCGCGGCCCTCGATATTTTCTGCCAAAATCATTTCGCGGAAATTTGCGAGACGGTCTGCCTCAAAGAACATATGTTCTGTTCGGCACAGGCCAATGCCTTCGGCGCCAAATCCGATAGCGGTTTCAACATCCAGCGGCGTTTCCGCATTTGTCCGAACGCCAAGTGTCCGGGCTTCATCCGCCCAGCTCATAACTTTTGCAAAGTCGCCGGATAATTCAGGTTGGATCATATCAACGGAACCTGCGAAGACTTGCCCCGTCGCGCCGTCAACCGTGACAATCTCGCCGGCTTTAATTGTGCGGCCCGCCACAGTGAATGACTGCGCCTGATAATCAATGCGGATTTCGCCTGCTCCGGAGACGCATGGGGTGCCCATGCCGCGCGCAACAACCGCCGCATGAGAGGTCATGCCTCCGCGCGCCGTCACAATGGCTTCGGCGGCGTGCATGCCGTGAATATCTTCGGGCGAGGTTTCGATCCGCACGAGAATGACTTTATGCCCAGCTTTGGCTTTAGCTTCGGCGGCGTCAGACGTGAAAACAACTTCGCCAATTGCAGCGCCAGGAGAGGCCGGAAGGCCCATCGCGATAATATCACGAGGTGCGTCTGGATTGAGCGTCGGGTGCAAGAGCTGATCGAGCGCCAACGGATCAATCCGCGCAAGCGCTTCATCGCGCGTAATCTGGCCCTTATCGGCCATATCAACCGCAATCTTGAGCGCGGCGCGCGCCGTGCGTTTTCCGGTACGCGTTTGCAGCATCCAGAGTTTGCCCTGCTCAACCGTGAACTCAATATCCTGCATGTCGCGGTAGTGATCTTCGAGTGTCACAAATGTCTTGGCGAGCTGTCCGTAAACATCGGGGAGAGCTTCCTCCATCGACAGAGCCGTTTCGCCCATATTTTCGCGGGCGGTTTTCGTCAGGGTTTGCGGCGTACGGATACCCGCCACTACATCTTCGCCTTGCGCGTTAATGAGGAACTCGCCGTAATATTCATTTGCGCCCGTCGACGGATTGCGCGTGAAGGCCACGCCCGTCGCAGAGGTTTCGCCCATATTGCCAAAGACCATCGCCTGTACATTGACGGCAGTGCCCCAAGCGGCGGGAATATCATTTAAGCGGCGATAAACAATCGCGCGCTCATTCATCCAGCTGCCGAACACCGCGTCAACGGCCCCTTGGAGTTGATCATTTGCGTCTTGCGGGAAATCGCGGCCCAGCGCGCGTTTCGTGGCCGTTTTAAATTGCTCAATGACAATAGACCAATCATCCGCCGTCATTTCCGTATCGAGCAAATAACCTTGGTCATCTTTGTGGTTCTCGATGATATCCTCATAGGTGTGGTGGTGCACGCCTAGGACAACATCTGAATACATAGTGATAAATCGGCGGTAGCTATCGAGCGCAAAACGGCGATCACCAGAAAGCTTTGCAAGACCTTCGACCGTTTCGTCATTCAAGCCAAGATTTAGAACAGTGTCCATCATGCCCGGCATAGAGGCCCGCGCGCCGGAACGGACTGAAACCAGCAGCGGATTGCCCGGGTCACCGAATTTTTTGCCCGTCAATTTTTCAATATGGCCCAAACCCGTAGCGATCTGCGGGTCCATATCTTCGGGATAGGTTTCATTATTCTCGTAATAGGATGTGCAGACCTCGGCCGTCAGAGTAAAGCCCGGAGGGACCGGCAGGCCTAAGCTGGCCATTTCGGCAAGGTTCGCGCCCTTCCCGCCTAGGAGATTTTTCATAGAGGTGTCGCCCTCGGCTGCGCCGCCGCCGAAGTTATAAACC
>CAZKHC010000015.1:0-5389 GCA_964552135.1 uncultured Algimonas sp.
GGCGTCTTTGAACTGGGCGGCCGGTTTCAGAATATTGGCTCTGGGCGCGTCAATGGCTCGGGCGGAGTGTCGAGCTTTCTAACAGGTGTCTTGGCGGTCGTCGTTGCAACGCCTTGTACCGCGCCGTTCATGGCGGGCGCAATTGGCGTGGCTTTAACGGGTTCGGCTCTGGTGACCTTGATTATTTTCTTGGCGCTCGGCTTTGGTTTCGCGCTGCCATTTTTAGCTGTCGCTTATATTCCGGGTCTATTGTCGCGCTTGCCAAAGCCAGGGGCATGGATGGAGACATTCCGGCAATTTCTGGCCTTTCCGATGTTTGCGGCTGCGATCTGGCTCGCATGGGTTCTTAGTCTTCAGGCAGGTTCTACGGGGATTTTGAAATTGCTCTTGGCAGGACTCGCCTTAGCATTTGGGATTTGGGCCCTTCGGAAAACGGGCGCTACGACCAAAACATTTGGCGCTGTCGCGATCGTGGTTGCTATTTTGCTCCCCCTTAGTCTTTCCGCGCCGGACACCACGGTAGCGCCTAAATCCGGCGCATGGTCCGCAGAAGCCGTTATGGCCGCTCGCGCAGAAGGTCGTCCGGTCTTTGTGGATTTTACGGCGGCTTGGTGCATCACATGTAAGGCCAATGAGTTTACTGTCTTGAAAACGAATAAGACCGCCAAGTTGTTTAAACGCACGGATACGGCGTTCCTAATTGCGGATTGGACAAATAGAGATGACAAAATTGCGGCTGAACTGGAGCGCTTCGGCCGTGCAGGTGTTCCGCTGTATCTCATTTATAAGCCTGGTTCAGAAACGCCTGAAATTCTGCCGCAAGTTTTAAACCACGACATTCTAAAAGAGGCGCTTGAGTAACGCTTTACGAAGACTACTCCGCGGCGATTTGTATACCGGCATCTGTTTCGGTTTCCGGCACATAAACCAAAATATCTGCGGGCTGGCAGTTCAGCTCTCGGCACAAAGCGTCAAGTGTTGAAAACCGTATGGCGCGGGCCTTACCCGTTTTCAAGATCGAGAGATTCGCCAGCGTAATTCCCACCCGTTCTGCCAGCTGTGTTAGCGACATTTTCCGGTCCAATAGGACACGGTCAAGATTGACTTTAATGGCCATTAAATCGTCAATTCCTGCTCAGCGCGAAGGGCGGCGCCGAAACGAAAAGCTTCCGAAATGGCAGCGATGATGAAAATAAAGAACCACGTGCCGATGCGTATATCAAAGCGTTTAATGCCCTCTGCTTCGCCGGCGGAGCCGAAAATAAAGACGGAGAAAATTCTAATTAATTCGGTTGCGATAATTAGGATTAAAATCAATCGCAGCCGCGCAATATTTTCTGGCGAGAAAGGATCTCCATGAATCAATGTAGAGACGACTTGCCGTAAAAATCTCAATACAAAGAACCAGCTCGTCGCGACAATTGCACCTGAGACCAAACTCCCAACTATAGTTGTTCGGGCTAATTTGTCTGCCAAATCGGCTTTAATGGACAGACTCATGGATTCTGGAAGGCTGAACAGGATGGCAGAAAGCAGGAACAGGATTACACTTAGCGCTAAAACCCATTGCCCGATGATTAAAATCACAGACAACAACTTCGCCATTGGCGCATCGGCAGGCGCGAATTCGGTTTCGACGGACATCGCCTTATTGATAAACAATAATTTTTAATATGCAAGCATTGCAGGCAGAGGGCATGGCGACTATGCCGCCTGCATGGCAGAAAACAGATTAAAGCCCGGTACGAAGATTGTTGTGGCGTCGCATAACCAAGGTAAAGTTCGCGAAATCCGCGATTTGCTACGCCCATTTGGACTCGAAACAATCAGCGCGGCGGAATTAGATTTACCCGAACCAGACGAGACAGAAGTGACTTTTTCGGGTAATGCTAAATTAAAGGCTGTCGCGGCAGCTACAGCCTCGGGCTTTCCCGCACTGTCGGATGATAGCGGCTTGGCGGTTGATAGTCTCAATGGAGAACCAGGTATTTACGCGGCGCGCTGGGCGGAGCTTCCAAGCATTGAGCAAGAAACTTACGGAGAGCGCCGGGATTTTGACATGGCGATGTGGCATGTAAATGACCGGCTGGGAGATAACCCAAATCGCCGCGCACGTTTTATATGCGCGCTATGTCTGGCATGGCCAAATGGGGAGACACGTGTTTACGAAGGTACGGTTGAAGGCGAAATGATTTGGCCGCCGCGCGGCGATAAAGGTTTTGGCTATGACCCCATGTTTCAACAGCTCGGCAGCAACAAAACATTTGCGGAAATTGAATCTGCCGCAAAACATGCGGTCAGTCACCGCGCCGATGCCTTTGCAAAGTTTTTAACGGATCAATTTCCAAATAGACAAAACTAACGCTCGATAATGGAAAAACTCGCGATTTATATCCATTGGCCCTATTGCGCACGGATTTGCCCTTATTGCGATTTCAATGTGTATAAGCGCCGCAAAGATGACGGGCTTCTTCCGGCGATTTTGAAAGACCTTACGTTTTGGCGAGACCTATCGGGACCCCGCGAAATATCGTCTATCCATTTTGGTGGCGGCACGCCGTCGCTCATGACTCCCACGCAAATCGGCGCAGTGATAGAGCAGGTCAATCATTTATGGGGAATGGGCGACATTGAACGCGCGCTCGAAGCTAATCCACATGAAATGAATGCGCAGGCTTGGCACGGTTACAGGGCCGCAGGGCTGACCCGTCTTTCCTTGGGTGTGCAGAGTTTTAATGATGTTGCGCTCAAATTTTTGGGCCGGGATCATGATGGGAAAACAGCGCGGGAGGCGCTAAATCTCGCGATGGAAATTTTTCCGAGCGTCTCCGCAGATTTAATTTTTGGTTGGGCGGGCCAAACTCCGGAACAGTTAAAAACTGATTTGGAGAATTTATTGGCGGCAGGCGTTCCGCATCTGTCGACCTATCAGCTGACTGTAGAAGAGGGGACAGCCTTTGCCAAAGCAGAAGAACGCGGCCAAAACCGAGCCGTAAGTGCCGACATCTCTGCGGATTTTTATGACGCTATTCGCTTGCGTTTGGGCGTGGCCGGATTTGATCATTATGAAGTCTCAAATTTTGCCAAGCCTAGCCACCGGTCTCAGCATAATCTCGCCTATTGGCGCGGGACGGATTATGTCGGTGTGGGTCCCGGCGCGCATGGACGCATTACCCGTGGCGGAAAACGGGCAGCGACAATCGCGCATTTAGCGCCGCGCACATATGCGCAATCTGTCTTACGGACAGGAACGGGAATAAACAGCCTCGAAACACTATCTCAGCAAGATTGGGCCGCTGAATATTTATTGATGGGTCTGAGGATAGAGGAGGGGGTGTCCGTGGCGAGATATGCAGAATTGTCCCGACAAGCATTACCAGCAGTTGAATTAGCTCATTTTCTGAAGGATGGTCTATTATTGCGAGAAGGCGATACATTGAAATCCAGCGCTGAAGGCCGTCTTGTCTTGAACCGAATAATCGAAAAATTATTACTCGCATAAAAAAACCGGACTAAATGGTCCGGCTTTTGGAATCTAATGTCTACTTTGTTTTAGTTATTCTTAGGCGCAAGAACCATCGTCATGAGGCGCCCTTCTGTTTTAGGTTCAAATTCAACTTTGCAGTCATCAGCAAAATCTTCTTTGACGCGGGCCAGCAAATCCATACCCCGATCCATATGGGCCATTTCGCGTCCGCGGAATCGGACCGTTACTTTGACCTTATCGCCGCGGTCAAAGAATTTTCGCATGGCTTTGGCTTTGACTTCATAATCATGGGTATCGATATTTGGTCGCATCTTGATTTCTTTGAGCGCTTGTGTGCGTTGGTTTTTGCGGTTGGCCGCTTTCTTTTTCTGATTTTCAAAACGCATTTTGCCGTAGTCCAGCACCTTACAAACAGGTGTGAGTCCGGGAGCAACTTCGACGAGGTCGAGTCCAGCCTCGCGGGCGGCGGCTAAAGCTTCGCTGAGAGGGACAGTCCCTCTTTTTTCACCATCGGCCAAGATGAGTAGAACATTATCGGCGGTAATGTCGCGGTTGATACGCGGGCCTTTGGGTTTTTTGGCAGGTTGGGCCGAAAGGGGTCTTCTAGCGATTGGGGTTCTCCTAAGGTTATTTCAATCGAGTGTGTTAAGCAGGCGATATGGCGCTTTTATGCCCCGTGTTCAAGGGAAACCCCGAGATTTCCCGTAACATATCTTATGACTTCAAGACGGATCTATAGACATCTAACAGGGCGGATTGCAGGGCAGTTTTGGAAAATTTTTCTGCAATACGAACCCGGGCATTTTTAACGCCTGTTAGGTCATCGATACGCTCAATGGCATTTGAGAGAGCTATCGCATCGCTAGGCGGAACGCGCCATCCAGCGACGCCGTGCTCGACGACCTCCACGGCGCCCCCATGGTCACTTGCAATGACGGGACGGCCCATAGCTTGCGCTTCCGCGGCGGTTCGGCCGAAGGCTTCAGGGTCGGTGGACGGGCAGATTACGATGTCCGCCGCCAGATAAGCCGTAGCTATATCTTCATCATGACCGGGCATATGCACGCGGTCTGTAACGCCTAAACGGCTGGCATGAGCCTGTAATTCTGCGACATAGTCATCTCGGCCTTGGGCATCCCCCAGCAGAACAAGGTGAAAATTTTGATCTAGATTTACTAAAGCGTCCAATGCGATGGTTTGACCTTTCCAGCGCGTTAGCCGTCCCGGCAGTAGAATTAAAATGGAGTCTGTTGGAATACCCCATGCCTCGCGGCGGGCTTTGACATTGACCACGTGGAAGCGCGACGGATCAAATAAGGCCATATCCACGCCGCGCGGGATGACGGTTATGCTGTCCGGGTTGATCCCATGTTCGCGCAGAATATGATTTTCCGTATATTTCGAATTGGCAATCACGGCATCGCCTTTGGCCATCACGGAATTATAATAGCGTTTGAGAGCCGAGCTTGCATTGTAAATGCCATGATATGTTGTCACGAAAGGGATTTTTTCGGCCTGAGCCGCGTACATGGTTGGCCAAGCTGGGGCGCGGCTACGAGCATGGACAATATCAATATTATACTCAGCTATTAGGCGACGAACGCCTGCAATGCGCCAAGGCACACTCAAAATGTTCTTTGATCCGATTTGCCCCATGTGATGAACGCCGCCCAAGGCTTCTAAATCAGGGATAAGCCGCCCGCCTGCGCTGAGGACATGGGCGCCGTGCCCGGCGGCGCGCAAGGCTTCGACAGTTTCTAATACGGTGCGTTCAACACCTCCGGCATTGAGCTCTGGCAAGATTTGCAGCACATTCATGAGACTGTTCTTAGACCAGATGGAATCAAAATGTCCGATTTTCTCCACACGCCCGATGGGCAGCGGATTGCTTATGAAATGAGT
>CAZKHC010000015.1:5489-22199 GCA_964552135.1 uncultured Algimonas sp.
AATGTCCGATTTTCTCCACACGCCCGATGGGCAGCGGATTGCTTATGAAATGAGTACAGGCCAGGCCCCCTGTTTGATTTGGTGCGGAGGGCTCAAATCCGACATGGAAGGTTCGAAGGCTACTCATCTGCACCGCTGGGCCGAGGCGCGCGGGCAGGGGTTTGTTCGCTTTGACTATTTTGGACATGGGCAAAGCAGCGGCGACTTTATCGACGGGACGATGTCGCGCTGGGCGGCCGATATTGCCTTTGTCAGTGAGCAGCTTTGTGAAGGCTCTATTGTTTTTATTGGTTCGTCAATGGGCGGATGGGCCTCTCTCTTGGCTGCCATTTCAAACCCAGCCCGCGTTGCCGGTTTGGTTCTGATTAATCCGGCCCCGGATTTTACCGAAAAATTGACTGTGGCAGGCTGGACGGAAGAGCAAATCCAGGCGCTGGAAAATGACGGCGTCGTCTATGAGCCGTCCGGCTATGAGGAGCCTTATGCCTATTCCAAGGCACTCATCGAAGACGGACGAGCGCGGCAAATTTTGGATGCACCAATTGACTTAACCTGCTCCATCCGAATTTTACAAGGCGAGGCAGATAATGTTGTGCCGCCGGCGCATTCAAAACTCTTACTGGATGTGCTGAAATCAGAAGACGTGACTTACACGATCGTCGCAGGCGGGGATCATAGCCTGTCGCGGGGAAGCGATTTGTCTTTAATTGAGGCGGCAATAGAGAGTCTATCATCTCATTCGCCGCAGAGACATTAGCTGAGACTTTAAATGCCCGACAGTTTAAAATTGGGACTGACCCCTCGTACAGCGAAACGATATTTGGCCCAAGCCTTTGAAGCTGCGGGGCTTCCATTTGCCGAAGAAGATGCTCTAGAGATTGTTTTGGCCGCCACGGGATTGACCAAGACAGATTTAATGCTGCGAGAGGAGAGGGGGCTGACGCCAGAGGTTTCCGAAACCCTCCAATCCCATATGGCGCGCCGATTGTCCGGTGAACCTGTTGATCACATTTTAGGCTGGCGCGAGTTTTATGGGCGGCGCTTTACCGTTTCCAGCCATGTGCTGTCGCCGCGCGCAGATACGGAAAATTTAATCCGAGGTGCTTTGTCGCGATTGGAAGATATTTCCAACCCGCGGGTGTTAGATTTAGGTACAGGAAGCGGCGCGATTGGATTGACGGTTCTGGCGGAACGCGCAGACGCGCAGCTTATTGCGACGGATATTTCAGCCGCAGCATTAGATGTTGCGCGTCAAAATGCGAAACGGCTTGAGCTCGGCGACCGCGCGTTATTTCGCCAAGGGTCGTGGTGGCAGGCCGTACCGGACGGCTCCGCGTTTCAAATGATTTTGTCCAACCCACCCTATATTTCTAACGCTGCAATGGAGAGCTTAGAGGGTGAGGTTAAAAAATTCGATCCTGACCTTGCGCTTCGCGGCGGGCCAGACGGCCTTGAAGCTTACCGGAAAATTCTCTCCAAGGCGGCAGTATTTTTAAAACCTAGGGGCTGGATAGGTCTCGAGATTGGATTTGACCAAGCGGCTGCGGTGATGGGCCTATTGCGAGCGGGGACTTGGACGGTCATAACATGTGAACAGGATTTGGGCGGATTAGACCGTGTCGTCTGGGCGCAAAAAAGTGACTGAAAAACTGCTTTCCATTCGTCTTTGTCTTTGCTAGGCGAAAGATGCAGATTGGGGCACTCCAAAAATTAACGGAACGCCACTGCTATAGCCGACAGACCTGGGGCCTTGCGCGAAGTGCGTCTTACCAGCTGTTGCACAATTTTTTGAGGAAGACCGATGAAGCGTCAACGCGGCCGTAATCGCAACAAGAATAATAATCGTAATAATAACCATAATAATCACAATCGATCTATGGATAGCCAAGGTCCGGATGTGAAAGTGCGGGGCAATGCGTCGACGATTTATGAAAAATATACGACCTTAGCTCGCGATGCGAAAATGGGCGGTAATCGCGTGAAAGCGGAAAACTTGCTGCAACATGCTGAGCATTATTTGCGCGTGATGAATGTCCAAGAAGCGGCAAAGCGCGAAGCGCAAGAGGCGCGCGAGAAAGCCGAAGCTGAGCGCGCGGCAAAACGGGCGGAACGCGGCGAAACAGAGGGCGATGAAGACGGAAACGACCATCGCAACTCTCGCAGAAATAATCGCAATAATCGCAGAGATCGCGATGAGAACCGTAAAACAGAAGAAAAAGCGGAAACGCCGTCAGAGCTAGAGGTCATAGAGCCCAGCGCTGCCGCGCAAAAGACAGGTGTCACCGCACAGTCAGATGAAACGACATCTGAGGACATGCCCGCACGTCGCCGCAAAGCCCCTTCGCGCAAAAAATCGGATGCAGAAGAAACGATTGAAGCCGCCGAATAGCGCGGTCTCTTGAATAAGCTGCACTGGAAGGGATTCCTGCCTGCATCTTGAACACAGTATTTGAATGCCTATCTCGAACGGGAGAACGGCGTGCTTTGCGCGCCAACATTCCAACTCTGTTTGAGGCTAAACATCGATATACAATCCTACACCCAGCGCGGCCGCGCGGTCATACAATCTGCTCAAACTGAAGCGATAACGCGAGATCACCAACAGCTAACGCCTGCGCATATATTGCTGGCCTTGTTGAAAGAAGATGGCGGGCTGCCACGCAACCTGATTCAAATGGCGGGCGGATCTTTGGAAGTTTTACCAGCCGCTGTCGAAACAGTGCTGCGCAAATTGCCTAAGGTCGAAGGCGGTTCAGGACTGTCTCTATCCAAAGCGGCGAGTAAAATATTCGCAACATCCGAGAAAAGCGCAAAAGACGCAGGCGATGCTTTTGTAACGTTAGAAAGACTTTTGCTGGCGACAGTCACGCAGGCCGATAAGGACCTGCGCAAGGCTATATCAGATTCTGGGCTCGAGGTTGCGCGCCTGGGCGAGGCGATAAAATCGGTCCGTAAAGATGAACCCGTCACATCGGATTCCGCCGAAGATCAATATGAAGCTTTGTCCAAATATGCGCGAGACCTCACTCAAGCTGCCCGAGATGGAAAGCTTGATCCCGTCATTGGCCGCGACGAGGAAATTCGCCGGACGCTGCAGGTTCTCTCGCGGCGATCCAAAAACAACCCGCTACTCATCGGAGAGCCGGGCGTGGGTAAGACCGCTATTGCCGAAGGGCTCGCCGTTCGGATTATCAGCGGTGATGTGCCCGAAAGCGTTCGGGATAAACGATTGCTCGCGCTGGATATGGGCGCATTGATTGCGGGGGCGAAATATCGGGGTGAATTTGAAGAACGCCTGAAAGCTGTCCTCAAAGAGATCGAAAAAGCGGACGGCCAAATCATTCTATTCATCGACGAAATTCACACACTTGTTGGGGCCGGGAAAGCGGATGGCGCGATGGACGCGGCCAACCTTTTGAAGCCTGCCTTGGCGCGCGGGGAGCTACATTGTATCGGCGCGACGACACTGGATGAATATCGCAAACATCTCGAAAAAGATGCCGCTCTTGCGCGGCGATTTTTGACCCTTTTCGTGTCTGAACCCACGGTCGAAGATACGGTTTCTATTTTGCGCGGCCTCAAAGAAAAATATGAAGTTCATCACGGCATTCGGATTTCAGACGCTGCGATTGTCTCCGCGTCGCAGCTCTCCAACCGTTATATCACCGACCGATTTTTGCCCGATAAAGCCATCGACCTCATGGACGAAGCGGCCAGCCGTTTGCGTATGCAGGTTGATAGTAAACCCGAAGCTCTGGATGAAATTGACCGCCGACTGGTTCAGCTTCGAATTGAAGTCGAAGCGCTTAAGAAAGAAAAAGACGAGGCCTCGCAAAATCGTTTGAAAAAACGCCAATCAGAAATTGATGAATTGCAAGCGAAATCCGATGAAATGACGGCGAGCTGGCAGGCAGAAAAAGCGAAACTCGCCAGCGCTACGGATATTGTTGAAGACCTAAACCGTGCGCGTTTTGAGCTTGAGGACGCTGTTCGCCGCGGCGATTACGAAACCGCAGGCCGTCTGCAACATGAGGATATTCCTGCGCTAGAAGCCAAAGCCGTTGCGCTGGAAACGCAAGCGGACGCGCCAAGCCTTGCGAGTGAAACTGTAACGCCAGAAACCATTGCCGCCATTGTCTCACGCTGGACGGGCATACCTGTGGAGAAAATGCTGGAAGGCGAACGGGAGAAACTCCTTGCGATGGAAGGCGTGCTTGGCGCGCGCGTCGTGGGGCAAGAAAGGGCCGTGGCCGCCGTCTCCGATGCTGTTCGCCGCGCGCGGGCAGGCCTGCGCGACCCGCAGCGCCCTATTGGTAGTTTTATATTTCTCGGTCCAACAGGTGTTGGCAAAACGGAACTCACCAAGGCGCTCGCCGAATTTATGTTTGATGACGACCAAGCCATCACCCGAATGGATATGTCCGAATATATGGAGAAACACTCCGTCGCCCGGCTTATCGGGGCGCCGCCTGGTTATGTTGGATATGATGAGGGCGGGGCGCTGACGGAATCTGTCCGCCGCAGGCCCTATCAGGTCATATTATTTGATGAGGTCGAGAAAGCCCATCCGGATGTGTTCAATATCTTGCTGCAAGTTCTCGATGATGGCCGCCTCACAGACGGCCAAGGGCGGACTGTGGATTTCCGCAATACGCTGATTATCATGACCTCAAATATTGGCGCACAGCATCTGCTAAATTTGGGGGATGGCGATAATGTGCAGGCCGCGAAGGTCGGCGTCATGGCCGAAGTCAATGCGCATTTCCGGCCTGAATTTTTGAACCGTATCGACGAAACCTTGCTGTTTGAGCGGCTTAAACCGGAACATATGGGCGCGATTGTTGATATCCAAATGCGGCGTCTGCAAGGCTGGCTGCTGGAGAAGCAAATTACGATTGAGCTATCGGCGGCTGCCCGCGAACATCTCGCGAAGGCTGGATATGACCCGAGTTTCGGGGCAAGGCCATTGAAACGTGTTATTCAAAAACAGGTTCAAGACGAACTTGCCCGCGAGCTTTTGGCGGGCCGGATTGCAGATGGTGATAAAGTCAAAATCGGCATGTCAGGCAAAAAAATTAAGCTAACTACGGGATAACTATTGAATTAGGCGTTCCGAACCCGGCGTTTAGCTATGCATTTCTAAGACTTCCCTTTCGCTTCGTTGAGGGGAACAAAAGCTGTATGGAAAATGCAACGAGTTTCGGTCAACAAGCTTCAACCTATGCGAAGGGACGACCCGGATATCCGGAGGCGCTATATAAATGGATTTCAGAAAATTCCCGGGGGCAAGACCTAGTGTGGGATGTCGGTACGGGGTCAGGTCAGGCGGCCCGAGCTCTGACGGAATATTTTGACGATGTGCATGCCACGGATGTCTCTGCAGAACAAATTGCGGCGGCTAAACCGCACCCCCAGATTTCCTATTTTACTGCGCCCGCGCATGTGTCGGGTTTGAACTCTGCGTCAGCTGATGCCGTTACCGTCGCGACGGCGCTGCATTGGTTTGCAAATCAAAAATTTTGGACCGAAGTGTCTCGAGCTGGAAAGCAAAGCTCTCTATTTTGTGCATGGACCTATCAATTACCTATTAGTACGCCTGAGGTTCACACCGCATTTTTAAATCCGATTTATGAGATTATTGACCCTTATTGGGCAGATGGAAATCGGCTTTGTATGGCGGGATATACTGCAGAGGCTTTAGCTTGTCCCTTTCCCGTGTTGCAGACGCCCGAATTTGATGCTGGCGGGATATGGACGGCGAAACAACTCGTAGGTTTTGCTGAAAGTTGGTCGGCGCATTTTCGGGCGCGTGACGATGGTCTGCAGTCAGAATTGGATGCTTTGGCGCGTGGGTTTTTGTCGAAATTTGATGGCCAAGATATAAAATTCAGTCTCCCGCTGAGCGTTTTAGCCGCGCGCATAGAAAAATAAAAACGGCCCCGCAAGGGGCCGCGAAATGGGTGACGTTTGAAAAGGCGAGACCTATTTCTTAGGTCCCGGTTTTTTCCGAGGCGTTCCGTCTTTTTTCAATAGGTTTCCATCTTTATCGCGCGGAATTTTGGTTCCAGGTTTTGGTCCGCGTTTTCCGCCGCTTGTCGATTTGGCCGCAGGTTTCGTTGACGTCGTCTTTTTAGTCGTTGTTTTAGTGCTGGTCGTCTGTGCCGTCGTTGTTTTTGGCTTATTGGTTGAACCTTTTGGTCGGCCACGCTTTTTGGGCGGCTCAACGGCTGCGGGTTTAGATGGTTTCGGATCTGGAGTTGGAGCCGGTTTCGGGGCGGTTGCTTTAGATTTCAAATCCCCCGCTTTATCGCGAACCGACGCTGACGCGGCTTTCGCTTTTCCTGAAACGGTTTCGCCCATCTCCGCCGCATTTTCGCGAAGCGATTTTGTCGCTTCTCCCGCTTTCTCGCTGACGGTGCGGGTGGCTTCGCGTGTGCGGACTGCCGCCGCTTCAGCTGCTTTGCGGGCTTCTGCGACAGGGTCGATGTCTGCGAGTTCAGACTTGCCGCCATCGGGGGAGAGATTGTCATTGATCCGGAAAATAGCTACTGCGATTTCGCTTACCAAGCGAATGAGTACGAGCGCAAATAGGATGGAAACGATGAATTGAACAATATCAATAATTGTCGCGAGGATTCCAAGTGAAATAGATTCTAAAAAAGTAGAGAAAGATCCAAGACCCCAAACAATCAGGGCCAGCCAGAAAAATGGCACGATGAGTTTTTCTTTGAATAATTTGTCAAAAGAGAAAAAGAAATTGAGGAGGTTTTTCATTTGGAATCCAAATTTATTTTCAATCTATTTAGCGCCTAACGAAAAATGGACCTTTTCGCAAGTCCGCGCCGAGGTACAATCGAGATATGGGTTTACAAGACATAAATATGCCTAGCAGGTTTAGCGAAAACTCGTCGCTATTTAGGTAAAGCGCCTGTTTCTACTCCTGCACTTAATTGTGCCGGCGGGGTGAGAACATCAGAATTTTTGCGCAGGGCTTCGATGTCTGCCCGCCGTGATTTAAAGGCAGGAAGCTGATCTTTCGCTAAGGGCTTGCCAGAGAGTTGCGACAAACTCCGCGGGTTAATTTTTTTACCATGATGATGGACTTCATAATGCAAGTGGGGCCCTGTTGAGCGGCCCGTTGTTCCGACATAACCAATGACTTGATCTTGTTTCACATAAGTGCCGGTTTTGACGCCGCGCGCAAAATTCTTCAGATGGGCATAGGCCGTTTTATATCCGTCGGAATGCCGAATACGGATATAATTCCCATAGCTACCATAGCGATTGGCCCGCTCGACAGTTCCAGATCCCGCGGCCAAAATAGGCGTTCCGCGCGGCGCCGCGAAGTCTACGCCCGCATGCATGCGGCGATACCCTAAAATTGGATGTTTCCGACGGCCAAATGATGAAGAGAGACGCGCGCCATTTATAGGGGTGGCGCGGAGTTTTCGTTTCGCCGTTTTTCCAGACGCATCATAGAAATTCTCCCGGCCTTTCGTATCTTCGAATAACCAATATTCGGCCGTTTTGCCGCGAGGAGAAAAGGATGTGTAAAGCAAATTGCCAGCCTTCACGATGTCGCCCTTTTGATCGCGGGCGACTTCAAAGAACATTTCAAACGCATCGCCGGGTTGGATATCGCGTTGGAAATCGACAGAATATTCATAGATATTTGCAAATTGTACAACGACTTTGTCAGGCGCGCCAAGGCGGGTTGCATCGACATAAAGCGAGTTTTCAATGGTCGCTTTTACCCCAATCGTTTCATATTTAAATTCGGCATTGATCTTTCGTGCCGCATAAGTGTCACCAGTTCGGTCAACAAAGACGGTTGTGTCTACGCTGGGTTTGAAGGTCAGGTGCTCTAAGCTATCTCCGGTAAAATGCAGTTGGAACTCCTGGCCTGCGCGCAGATTTTGCGGTTTATAAACATCGCTAAAGGCTTGGGTTACGCGGTAAGCCTGCTGGCCCGATAGGCCTGATCGCTGCAAGAGCGGTCCAAGATTATCTCCGGATTTAAGCGTGATAGACTTACTCAGTGATTCCTCGGAAAAGTAAGGATCAAGTCCCATATCAAAACGTGAAATATCTAAAATCGGAGCGGCGGTAAGTTGTGCGGTGCTTTCCGTTCTTTCGGTTTCCCCATTTGGCATCGCAATGAGACCAATTATGCCGATGGCTGCCGCCGCCAGAAGGAAGCGATATCTATTTTGAGTGGGAATAACCGTATGGCGAAAACTGGCAAAAGCTTCGGCCCGTTCCTGCAAGGCAGGCACAAATCCCTGTTCGTTCTCATCCTGTATGTCCGGCGGCGTAGTAATGGCTTATCTCTCAGTCAAAGCTTACACGGGGCCGGTGTAAACATGTGGGGGTTTAATATGCTCTCATGCCCTGAGCTTCCCTAAATCAGAGTTAACGCTATATGAAATAATATGTAAACTGACCGATTTGTAAGGGTGGGTTCTATTGGTCTTAAGGTCAAAGCTCCTCTATGCCAATGGGGAGGAGGCTAGACTATTCCCGCAAAGCTTGCAGACACAGAAAAAGGACGCCAGCCTGACCGTGTAAAGCGGTGGTATAAGCGCTGGTGGGCGTGGTGCCTTTGGGTTGTTTTAGCGCTGCTATTTATCGTGATGCTATTGGTTATTTGGGCGTGGACGCAGCGCTATGCGCTGATGGAAGACTTTGTCATCGACACATTTGCCGAGTCGGGTTTTGAGGCGGAGCTGAATATTGACTCCGTGACGCGTGAGCGAATGGAAGTGAGCGATATTCGCCTAAGCCGCGACGGAAAAGAGGTTTTGCGAATTGATGATTTACGCGCGGACTATATTTGGCCGGACATTCGATCGGGTCAATTGATCCGCTTTGAGCTGGACGGCGCGGCTGGGCGATTGGAATTGGGTAAGGATTGGCGCCCGTCTGAGGCGTGGTTGAAAGATTTATTGCCAGAAGGAACCGCCAAGGACGATGGGACTGGCGCTAGATTTCCTGAAAAAGGTATTCGTGTATCAAATAGCCAATTGACGCTTGTGTCGCCGCTGGGCGAACAAACATTTCAATTAGATGCGGATTTAGCGTCTCTAGATTCCTTTCAGGCCGAAATTGTAATGCCAATGTCGGATCTGTCTTATGGGGCGTATTCTGCCAAAGGGTCAGGCGCGATATCCGTTGCGCCATTTGGCGATGGATTGAAAATCCAGGGTCAGGCCGAAACGGAGACGCTGTCAAATTCAAAACAGATGATTGAAGATGCCTCTCTGACTTGGGACGGCATTATCAACATAGATAGACAGTCCTTTGATGGGGCAATTATGCTAGCGGGTAAAGACATCTCCGGCGACATATTTGAGGCAAATACGGCGCAGATAAATTGGGAGGGTCTCGCTGACTTGGACGCGCGCTCCTATGACGGAAAACTCACTTTAGAAAGTGATGAGGTTTCTAGTGACTTATTCGCGGCGGACATAGCGCGTGTGAGCTGGAACGGCGTCGTCACCAATGGCGATGAAACGCGGGCGCGGGGAATGTGGTCGGTCTCAACGGCAGGCGCACGCACGCCGCGTCCGGCGCGGGCAGTGGAGTTAGCAGACACTCTCTCGCTTTTTCCGGCCTTGAGCGTTGTCCCCGTGACAGAACATTATGCGCGGGAGCTCAAACAGATTGTCGAAAGTTTTTTTCTTGGCGCGGATGTTAAAGGCGAGGGGGAGCTAGACTATGGTCCAGCAGGGTTTAAACTGACCCCTGACGGCGCCGTGCAGGTGAAAACATCTGCGAATAATTTGCGTTTGGTTCCGCGGGCGGATGGCGTTTTTTTTAGCTTTGACGCTCAGCAGAAAATGATAACCGTCAATCTGGACGCAGCCTTCGACGATCCCGTAGGGCTTAAGCTGACAGACATAGAGTTGCGGGCAAAATCTGAAAACGGCGTGAGCTTGGGCGGTGTTGATCGTTTTGATGCTCAGTTGGAAACAGGTCAAAATTGGCCTTCCCTCGATGAGGAAAACCGGCCCGTGCGTTTGGGCCCTCTTGCAGCGGCTGTGCAATATAAGGGCGGCGTGAACCCTCGGCGCTTGTCGGTCGATACGGCGCTGGATTATGACGGGTCACTGCCGGGCGGCCGTGTTGAGGCATTGAATTTAGACGGCCGGTTGGATGTGCGTCTCTTTGAAGGCCGCCAAGTGATTGACTTCACCCCGCGCGAGAATAGCCGGATTACTTTGAAATCTATGGAAACGCCGACAGCTTGGTTTGGCGAAGATATGAGCTTCAACCTCTCGCCGACGACAAACCTCTTTACCCGCACGAAAAGCGTCTCGGTATTAGCGGCCACTTTAGAGATGGCAGATTTTACGCTGACCCAACCAGCAACGTCGACGACGCAAGCTCAGCGGTTGGACGTTCAATCAGCCGCCTTAAAATTAGATGGGCGCCTATTACCAGATCGTTCGCAAGACTGGACGGTTGATTTTCAAGATGTCCTCTACGCCAGTGATACTCTGCCGGCGACGGGGACAACCGCCTCCGCAGCGGAGGCGAATTTGACGGCGCGACTGATGCCGGGCCAATCCCCGCAAATCACATTAAATAGCCCGTCTGTGACGGGCGAGACGCCATTGGCGCGCTTGTCTGATTTTGAAATTTCTATGTCAGGAACACCGGATAATTATAGCGTTGATCACAGCGGCGGTAGCGTCGATGTCATTGGGTCTGAATTTGCCCAATTAGCGGAAGCCGCAGGCATTGCTCGCTTTCCGGCGAATGGCCACGTTGAATTTGTCGACGGCCGTTTTGTCGGGGACGCCAATTTGGTGGTCGCCAAGGCGGATGATGCAGATGTTAGTGTGATATATGAATTTGCGAATGGGGCAGGCACCGCCGATATTGATATTCCGTCAATTCTTTTCACGCCGCAAGGTTTGCAGCCCCAAACACTGGTACCGGCGTTTCGGGGGAAAGTTGCCCGGGTCGAAGGCGAAGCGCGCGCCAAAATACAAATCGCTTTTGCAGATGGCGCTTTGACGGATTCGAGCGGCACTGTGCAATTAGTCGATATGGCTGCCGGCACAGCGCCAGGTCCGATTTCCGGTTTAAATACAACGCTGCAATTTAACTCGCTTTGGCCTTTAGAAACAAATGGCCAGCAGACGGTAACATTAGAGAATTTCAATCCAGGCCTGCCTTTGACTAAAGGCACATTGACATATGACCTCGTCCCCGGTGGCGTGCAGGTTTACGCCGCTGACTGGCCGATTGGGAATGGGTTCTTCTCCTTAGACCCTTTCACATGGAGCTATGGAGCCGCAGAAAACCGCGTGACCATGCGGGTGAGGAATGTTGATCTAGGAGATTTTTTAAATGGGTTTGGGAATCAAAAGATTAAAGCCACTGGCAATGTTGTAGGAGAATTTCCAATTGTCGTTCGCGGCATTGAAGTCTTGATTGAGGACGGCGTAATCTCTGTGCCCGATGGTGGCGTTATCACCTATGAGCCTGGACCCGGCGTGCCAAGCTATACGGAAGAAGAGGCGATTGCGGTTTTGCGTGAGCAGCGCACATCTGAATATGCCTTTCTAGCTCAAGATGCTTTGCGGGAATTTCGGTATAAAGAGCTTAGTGCGTCCATTAATGGTCCGCTTGAAGGAGATGTTGAAATTGGATTGGTTTTTGATGGCTCCAACGCCAAAGTTTTAAACCGGCAACCCTTTCGGTTTGACATTTCTGTGAGCGGCGAATTATTCAATATAGCGCGTAGCTTTAATTCCAATGCTCAAGTGAAATCCGAAATTCTAAGACAGAATGGCCAGCTTCCTGAGGGCACAGTCATCGGGGAATAAGAGGGGCTCTCTAACCCGGACCCGAGCTATTTGGAGCAGTCTGGCCAATAACGTCATCCGCGACAAAAGCATTATCTTTGCGCTCTTGTCCGAATGTACTCATCTGTCCATGCCCCGGAACAAAACGCATCTCATTTCCGAGGGGCCAGAGTTTACCTGTTATTGAGTCGAGTAATTGCTGGTGATTGCCTTTAGGAAAATCTGTTCGTCCAATGGAGCCGCGAAATAACACATCGCCGACAAAGGCGATTTTCATATCACGGTTATAAATCACGACATGTCCGGGGGTATGTCCCGGCGTATGAACCACATTAAATTTCACGCCAGACAGCTCTAGCACATCCCCGTCTTCGAGGTAGCGGTCGGGAACAACTGTCCGGCCCATTCCGGGATGTCCATATTTTGACCATTGATCTGTAATGCCATCTAGCCAGAATTGATCATCCTTATGGGGGCCAATGACAGAGACTCCGAGTTCTTCGCGAAGCTCGTCCGCCCCGCCCGCATGATCCAAATGTCCATGGGTCAACCACATTTCTTTGAGTGTGATGCCCAGCTCTGTGAGCGTGTCTTTGAGGCGTTTTGCTTCGCCGCCTGGATCAATCAACACCCCTTCCAGCGTATCGACGTCATAAAGTAGCGAACAATTTTGTGCAAAAGGCGTGACGGGAAGGAGTTTAAGATCAAGGCGAGCCATGGGCGATATCTGTGCTCGATAGAGGAAGAGGTCAAGCGTTTGGATGACAGGCTTTTTTTGCTCTATTTTTGAATTTGGACATGACGATTTTGTCACTTTTTGGAAAAGGTCCTGATAGGTAGCCTTTTCTAATGTGATAATTCATTCGGACCGTTGGTTGCGGTGGTACCTCCCCCAAACCCAGCACTGACAACCATAAGACGGCCCACATGACAGACCCGCGCCAGGTTTCCCCTGCGCGGGTCTTTTACGTTTTGGGTGAGTAATTAATGTGAGCTTGCACCAAAGCGGCGATATTGATTTTTACCTTCAGCCGGGTTGCCAGCATGAAAATGCCGCCGAGCTTACGCTGAATGAAAACAGTGGCGGGAGGAGGCACGTGCCAAAGCGCCTTGTTTCCAGCCAGAGCGAAACCTTTATCACGCAACTCAAGCGCCATCGGATTTTCACCGAAATCGAAAACCGCATCCTGGCTTAAGGGCTCTACGGTTAGGCCAATCATCTCGACGATAAGCTGGCGCGTCTCTTCTGGCATATTTTTCCCAATGAACCCCATATCTTCCATTTGCGAGAAAACGGCTTCAGGTTTTCCGGATAAAGCCGCCAACATGAGCGCGCGGTAAGCTTCCGAAAGTTCATCCTCAATGTCGCGGCTCGCGCCAAAATCGAGCAAGACAATTTGGTCCGTCTCCTCATTAAAACGGTAATTGGCAAAATTTGGATCGGTCTGCATGAGCTTAAACTCAAAGAGCTCTCGTAATGTCAGCGACATGAGTAATCTGACGATGCGGTTTCGGACCTCTTGCGGGGCGTCCACCATATCCTCAATCGGCACGCTCTTGATAAAGGACATGGTCAGGACCTTGTCAGTCGAAAGATCAGGGTAATATTCTGGAACTTGGAAATCGGCGTCATCCGCTAAAATTTCGCGAAAGCGGTTCAGATATTCCGCTTCGAGGACATAATCCGCCTCTTGATGTAATTGGCGGCGACCTTCCTTGATGATGGGTTTGACATCCAAATCTGACGGAACAAGGCCTGAGAGTCGCAGGAGCGCTGAGACATTATTGACATCACTATCAATGCTCTCGCGGACACCCGGATATTGTACTTTAATGGCCAGCATCTCTCCGCCCGGAAGTTCGGCGCGCTGGACCTGCCCAATTGAGGCGGCGGCGATGGGGCGGACCTGAAAGGCTTCGAATCTATTTATCCAGCCCTTTCCCCATTCTTCGCTTAAGACCTGCTGAAGTTGTCGTCCCGGCATATGTTGTGCATCGGCGCGAAGCCGCGCGAGAATATCGGCAAATTCTCTCGGCAGGAAATCGCCGCTATCCATGGAAATCATCTGGCCGATTTTCATGGCCGCGCCGCGCATATTGGAAAGCTGCTTGGTGAGTTTTAAAGCATTGGACGGTGTCATGAATAAATCAGCGGCTTTGGGCCGGTTACCGGAGGCGAGCTGTTTGACGCCGCTAACCGCAATCCCGCCTGCAATATTGGCTGCCATTCCCCCAAGCCCAGCCAGCCGCGACAAACGCCGAGACGGCACCGCGCGGCCATCCTTTTTCTTGGAGTCATCAGTCATGGGTTCGCTTCAAGTCGCTTAAGTTCTTCTGGCTTATGTGATGTGCCTTTGTTACGATTTAGGCCTATATGAGCTCATTTTGAGACAGGATAGATTAGCTTGAGAGCATTGCTTTGACGGCGGTGACCCAATTTGCGCGGCCGACGGTTTCTTGTGCGGGGCGGGAGGATTTCCATTCTTCATTAGATTTAATCGCAGCGGCGGCTTTTGCGCCTTCATATAAATCCTTGAGCGTAACTTGCCCCGCCTCCATTTCGTCGCTGCCCATAAGGACGGCGATTTGAGCCTTGCGGCGGTCGGCATATTTCATTTGTTTTGTGACATTGCCGGAACCGACAAAGACTTCGGCGCGAATGCCCTCGCGGTGCAGCTCTCCTGCCAGTTTAAAATATTCTCCCATGAGCGCGCGGTCGAAGGCGCAGATGACGACAGGCGGTTTGACGGAAGATTCTAGCGCGTCCATTTTTTCTAGCGCGGTTAAGAAGCGTGAGACACCGAAGCTAAAGCCAGTTGCTGGAACGACTTGTCCGCGAAAGCGCGAGACAAGATCATCATAACGTCCGCCGCCGCCAACCGAGCCAATCCGAACAGGACGGCCTTTGCGGTCGCGAATGTCGGTGAGAAGCTCGGCTTCGAAAACAGGGCCCGTGTAATAGCCGAGGCCGCGCACGATGGAGGTATCATAAGCGACGCGGTCATTACCGAAGCCGACGCTATTTAAAATACTGTCGATTTGGATAAGCTCGTCCACGCCTGCCTTACCGCGTTCTGATTGCCCGACGAAGGTTTCGAGAGTTCGGATTGTTTCGCTCCGATTATCCATCGACGCGGTGGTAAATCCGAGGACAGCTTTAATACCTTCCGCGCCGAGATTTGCGCCCTTTGTATAATCACCGCTTTCGTCCTCGCGGCCTTCGCCGAGCAGCGCTTCGACACCGTCCGCGCCGAGACGGTCAAGCTTATCAATCGCGCGCAGGACTTGCAGGCGCTGCTCCGCGCCTTCGTCTGTATTGGGCACGCCTGAGCTTTCCAAAATTCCGTCGAGAAGTTTGCGGTTATTGACACGGATGGCATATTGGCCATCCGAGAGTCCCGCCGCGCGCATGACTTCAGCGGCGAGCATAATCATCTCAGCATCAGCGGCTGCGCCTGCGGCGCCGACACTATCCGCGTCGCATTGCGTAAATTCGCGAAAACGGCCCGGTCCGGGCTTTTCATTTCGGAAGACACTGCCGGCTTGATAGCGGCGATAAGGCTTGGCCAGCGCGTCATAATTTTCTGCCACATAGCGGGCGAGGGGAGCGGTTAAATCATAGCGCAGGCTCATCCATTGTTCGTCATCATCTTGCAGCGCGAAGACGCCGACATTGGGACGGTCTTCATCGGGCAGGAATTTCCCCAGCGCATCCGCAAATTCAAATGCAGGCGTTTGCAGCGGCTCAAAGCCATGAATATCATAGACTGAAAAAGCAGCCTGGATGAGGCGCGCTTCGGCGCGTAATACATGAGAAGAGCGGTCCTCAAATCCGCGCGGGCGGCGTGCTTTGGGACGGAAGGGTTTATTTTTTTTGTTTTTGGCCATAATCGGCGCTCTCTCATACTCTTGCGAGTGCGGCAAGACTCTATGGCGCACGGGACAGAAAAGTTATCCCTTTATTTCCGGTAAGCGCGTTTGATGATCACAGGTTCGGTCAAAGTTTGGTTTGGCGTCACGGGGTCTGTATCCTCCAGGGTTTCCAATTTTTGTATCGCGCGGACAACATCCATACCGTCGGTGACACGGGCGAAAGTCGCATAACCTTGGCCGTCAGGATTACGAGAGCCGCCCGTATCCAAAAAATCATTATTGCCAACATTGATGAAAAAATAGGTCGCGCTGCCCGTGCCGGGCTCAAGCCGTGCAATCGCAACAGCGCCGTTCGCGTTGCTAATTCCGGTGTCAGTTGTCAGCTCATGGGCGATAGGCCCTCCAATAATTTCGCGGTCCAAACGCCCGCCCTGTATGAGGCTCATTCCCATGTCTCGCGGATCATTGCCCGCATGCACCGTGCGGTAAAATCCTTGGTCATCATAAAGGCCATCGTCGACATAGCGCAGAAAATCAGCGGCACTTATGGGCGCCTTATCAGGATAGACTGTGATTTCGATAGATCCTGAGGTTGTATCCAAAATAACAATGGGGGTGTCGGCAGGGTTATCAGCGGAAACTGAGCAGGCTGTTATCATGAAACATAAACTTAGAAGGACGGCTCGCATGGAGCTATACTGGCGTCCTGAACCGCTCCTGTCGAGAGTCGTTCAGATTTCGTTCAGGGACAAAAATTTATCAAAGAATTGAGATCGCAAGCGTCCACATCTGGGGGGATGAGCGCGGGTGATCTGGGCAGGTTGAACGGCATTGGTTGCCCCCTGAGCCGTTCCCTGCCCGCCCTTTTATCTCTTTAATTTCATGAGCGCGCTCGTCGAGGGATCATGCGCGCCTGATGCGCCCGCTTTCATCTCATCCAAAATTGTGTTGGCTAAAACTTTGCCGAGTTCGACGCCCCATTGGTCGAAACTATTCACGTTCCAGATGACACCTTGGACGA
>CAZKHC010000016.1:0-3862 GCA_964552135.1 uncultured Algimonas sp.
TCGCGTAAAACAAAACTATTATTTTCGGTACTCCGTCGCGAGGACCGGCCACGCGGGCAGTCCTAATTGCCCAAAATTATACGTTTCGGCAGTTCCCACGATGGGCTGCAAGCGTTTCCCTGTGGGCTTATTTATCATCTCGGGTTTGGGCCAGAGTCAGAGATTGAAAATCATCATGAATTTTCGGGTCATCGCCGCCAAAAAATTGCAACATAATAATCCCAATAGAGTTGTTTTCAGGATCCACCCAAAAATTTGTACGCGCCGCCCCGCCCCAACCAAATTGACCCGGATATCTCCCAAACTCAGCTTCCATTTCGGGAGTTGAGGTCAATTGAATGGAGCCGCCATAACCAAATCCAGCGCCTGTCGTCCCCCCGATCCAAGGCTGCAGAGCCGGCGTATTTCCTAGATGATCCGTCATCATCATACGCACAGTCTCAGGCTCCAAAATACGCGCGCCATTAAACTCTCCTTCATTGAGGAGAAGCCGCGCGAATTTCAGCCAATCCTCCGTTGTCGAGGTCAGTCCGCCGCCGCCGGATTCCAACTTCCCGGGCTTTGTAAATGGCGATGTTTGCCCATCTTCAAAAAGTCTATAACTTCCGTCGTCTTGGATGAGGTAGTTAGACGCAAAGCGCGGTTTTAATTTTTCCGAGACGCGAAAGGACGTCTCGGTCATTCCTAGCGGGTCAAAGAAACGGTCGCGCATCGCCTCTTCTAGCGTTTGGTCTGTGACGATTTCCGCAATGCGGCCCAGAACATCGATGGAAAAGGAGTAGAACCATTTGTCGCCCGGCTGACCTAATAAAGGCAGAGACGGCAGCTTCTCCATAGTTTCAGCCATTGTCGATTGCGTGTTTAAAAGATCCGCTTTGCCCCAAGCGTCCTCAATCGGATTACCGCCAAATATTCCGTAAGCCATGCCCGACCGGTGCAGCAGTAAATCCTCAATCGTGATGGGACGGGTTTGCGATTCATATTTCGGCTTTCCATCTGCACCAAGACTTACGACTTTCATCTGCGCGATTTGCGGAATATATTTTGACGCTGGATCAGAGAGTTTCAATTTGCCCTCTTCGCGCAAATCCATGATCAACGCCGAGGTCAAAGGCTTCGTCATGGAATAAACACGGTAGACTGTATCGGATTTGACAGGAATATTTCGCTCTCGGTCCGCCAATCCGAAACTATTGCGATAGACGATTTCGCCCTCATCAAAAACAAGCGCCTGCACGCCGAGTACCTCGCCGCGCTCCACAGCGCCAGATAGCAAGGCATCCATCGCGGCGGTATCAAATTGGGAGGCCAGATTATCATCTGCGCTCTGGGGGGCTGGCGAACAGGCGGCCGCTCCGAAGCAGAGGCTGGCGAAAAGAAGCGGTATGAATTTGGTCATAGGCTGACATGAGCCTCTTACCCAGCTCTGGTCAAGCGCCGGATTTTAAGGCAAGGCCATGCAATGATGAAATGGGTTCGGAGAATATTAGTCGCGGTTTTCATGATTTACGCCGCAATTGCGGCGGCTGCGTTTTTCGCGCAGCGAAGTTTTCTCTATTTCCCGCCCGATTATTATCATGCACCTCCAGCTGGGTTTTCCGAAATCAAAACCGAAAGCGGAATATTGGGCTGGTACAGCCCCGCGAAAAACAGCCGCCCGACCGTGATGATCTTTCACGGAAATGGATCCTCTATCGATAGCAATTTACACATTTTCCGCGATTTACAGGCCGCAGGTTACGGCGTGTGGGCAGCAGGATATCCAGGCTATCCAGGGAATAGCGGAAAGCCATCTCAAGATAAAATCATGGACGCCGCACGGGAGCAATATGAAACCCTGCGGGCAAAAGGTGTCACGGATATTATTTTTTACGGCACATCACTCGGCAGTGGTGTGGCGTCCCAATTATCCGCTCATCACGCCCCGGAACTACTGATATTGGACGCACCGTTTAATTCTATGTCTGATATGGCCAAGCTGCATGTGAAGCTTTTGCCGACTGGCTTACTGCTTAGAGATAAATGGAAATCAGACCAGGCCTTACAATCGGCTGAAATACCGCTGATTTGGATTCACGGAACGGCGGATTCAATCATCGACATTTCTCAAGGCCAGAAACTTTATGACGGATATTCCGGGCCTAAAACCGCACATATAATCCCGGGCGCGCATCACACAAACACATGGCTGCTGGGCGGGCGAGATATCGTGCTGAGCGCGCTAGATAAATTATAAACCAGCCGCCTGTGTTTTCGCTATCACTGATAAACCCAGTGCGATAAGCCCTAGTTATGACGTCTCCCCTCACGCTGCATTCTGTTTCAAAATCCTTTGGCGGAAAACCCGCGGTCCAAGAGGTGTCGTTCACTGTAAAACCTGGCGAAATTATCGGGTTTTTAGGACCAAATGGCGCGGGTAAAACCACAACGCTGCGCATGGCATTGGGCCTGATTAAACCCGATCAGGGTTCGATCGAATTATTCGGAGAAACGCCCGGCGAAGCGGCTTTTGGCAGGATAGGGTTTTTGCCGGAAGAACGCGGCCTCTATAAAAAGCAAACTGCGCGCGAAGCGATTGCCCATATGGCACGCCTCAATGGACTAAAGAAAAAACAGGCCTTTCAGATCGCAGACGACATGCTGGATCGTTACGGTCTCGGCGAAGCGAAGCGAAAGAAAAATAAGGACATGTCAAAAGGCATGGCGCAGAAAGTTCAACTCTTGGCCGCAATTGCGCATGATCCGGAATTTCATATTCTGGACGAGCCCTTTTCAGGTCTCGACCCCGTTAACCAACAAGTTTTGGAAGGTATGGTTCGGGAAATCGCCGCCCGTGACCGTACGATTATATTCTCCACACATGTTATGGAACATGCGGAGCGGCTCTGTGATCGGATAATCTTAATGGCGGCGGGCCGTAAAGTCTTTGACGGAACGACGGAAGCGGCACTGGCTCATGCGCCGCGCCGCGTTACACTAGCATCGGATATGGATGGTTTATTAGGTCTTGCGGAACCTTTCGCGTCTCATATTGAACCAGCACAGAATGGCGACATCTCGCTCACACTCAAAGCCGATGCGCACGCCCATGACATCTTAGAGCGCTCCGTTGCGCAAGGTCTGCGGCTATCAAAATATGAACCCGTTCGGCCCACTTTACATGAGGCTTTCGTGACCCTCGTGGGTGAGGATATGCTGCAAGATATGCAAATAGAAAACGGAGGCACAGTGTGAGTCTCTTACCGAAAATAAACCTGCGGCGGACTTTCCTGATCGCAAGGCGAGATTACCTTGGATATGTGAAAACCTGGGGGTTTTGGATTTCCTTCCTCCTGCCTTTCCTCTTTGGAGCCTTCGGCTTTTTTATGGCAACTGCGGACATAGAATTAACGCCTACACAATATGTAGCCGTGCTGGACGAAACAGGCAATTATGCCGACGAGCTCAACGCATTTTATGATGAAAAGTTAGAGGACGCCGCGCAAGTTGTTTTCTCTAATAAGAAATATTTCATTCAAGACAAAGTTAAACGCGCGGAATTTAACCGCATCTTACGGACAAATGGAACGAAAGCGGCGCAGGATTTCATTACGCAAAATAATTTAAGCGTCAGTACAAAATATGAAGCCCCAAAGGCAGGTTTTGAATTTATCAAACCTCCGGCGGAAACATTGGATAACCTCATGCCATTTTTAAGTGGTGAGCAATTATTGGTCATAGATGATGAGGAAGTGAAATTGGGCGGATTAGTCTTATTCAAGCCAGGCGAATCAACAAGTCAACCAAAAGCAGAATATTGGTCGACTAATATCAATAAATTAGACGCTCCAAATCTTGTTGATAAATATCTTCAAAGACTAGC
>CAZKHC010000016.1:3962-5166 GCA_964552135.1 uncultured Algimonas sp.
CCCTATATTCTCGTCGGTGTCGCTGCCGTCGTTTGGTATGTTGCCTTTGGGCCGGACCAAGATGTTGTCAAAGGTCTTATCTCGGCCTTTAACGCGAAGATGATTATTTTTCTTATCATTTATCTCATTCTTGGATATATTTTATACGGTGCCTTTTTTATTGCGCTGGGATCACTCTCCTCATCGATGCAGGACGCACAGACTTTAACGACTCCAATCCTGTTCATATTGATGGCCTGCGCCGCTGTCATTCCGTTAGGCCTTACGGCGCCAGATAGCCCGCTGCTGCGCATTGCGACTTTCATTCCGTTTTCCGCGCCTTTTGCGAATATTGTGCGCCTGCCATCAGACCCGCCTCTCTGGGAGCTAATCCTTTCTACAGTTTTTCTGGCGGTGCTATGTTTAGGGACAATCGCTCTGGCGGGCAGGATTTTCAGATTCGGCGTCTTATCAGGCGCGGGCGCAGGAGTCGTGGTCGCTTGGTTCAAACGTGTCATATTGCGGCGCAAGGCCTAGGTGACTTTTTCGGCAATAGTCCTTATATATCCCCCATGAGCGAAACCGATAACACTCACCCAAACCTGATACGGGATAACATTTTAGATGCAGCCCTAAAAATTGCCCCTTTTGAAGGTTGGACGAGCCTGACGCTCAAACGCGCTGCGAGAGAGGCTGGTTATCCTGACGGTTCAGAGGAGCTCTATTTCGAAGGCGGCATCGCCGACGTATTAGATGTCTGGTCAAATAGATTAAATTCGCAGGCGGAAATTAACATTGCAAAACTTGATTTAAAGACACTCAAAATCCGTGAACGCGTAACGCAAGGCGTACTCGCAAGACTGGAAGTCATTGGCAAACATGAAGAGGCCGCGCGGCGGGCATCATCTCGGCTGATTTTACCGGACCTTGCCGCAACGGGCGTCAAGCAAATTTGGCAAACCGCAGATATGATTTGGCGCGCGATTGGCGATACCTCAACCGATGCGAATTACTATTCAAAACGCGCCATATTATCGTCGGTCATCGGTTCTACTTTACCCGTCTGGTTATCCGATCAATCCGACAGGAAATCGCAAGGTCGTGCTTTTCTGGATGACCGCATTGAAAATGTCATGGCGTTTGAAAAATTAAAATGGCGTATCAAGAGCGCAACACAAGACATTCCAAACCCTGCCGAAATATTAGGGCAAATCCGCTATGGTGG
>CAZKHC010000016.1:5266-22038 GCA_964552135.1 uncultured Algimonas sp.
CAACACAAGACATTCCAAACCCTGCCGAAATATTAGGGCAAATCCGCTATGGTGGTTTAGAGATGCTCTCGCGGCCGAAAAGAGGTCGAACGCGACGGCGGCGGTATTCTCGCTAGTTCGTTCGGACGTCTGTTTTTTCGGCTTGCTCCCACACAGATTTCGCCAAGGTTTCAAAAATATCGGACATGTCCGCATTATCGTTAGCGATGGGGACACCCGAATCGCCGCTTTCTCGAATAGACATGTGAAGTGGCGCGGCGCCTAAATATGGAATGCTCAGGCGTTTTGCATCCCGAAGCGCTCCGCCCTCGCCAAAGATATGATGTGAGGAACCGCAATCCGGGCAGGTGAAAACAGCCATATTTTCGATGAGGCCCAGAACAGGAATGTCGACTTTTGCAAACATCGCGACGCCTTTTCTCGCGTCGAGCAAGGCTAGATCCTGAGGCGTCGAGACGATAACCGCGCCGCCAGGTTTGATATCCTGCGCCAATCCCAATTGCGCATCGCCTGTTCCGGGCGGCATATCAATTAGCAAGACATCCAGTGCACCCCAATCGACATCCCATAACATGCGAGCAATTGCCCCTTGTACTAACGGACCACGCCAGACAATTGGGCTATCCTCAGGAGTTAAATAGGCAATCGACATCGTCTGAATTCCGTAAGCTTCGACAGGAACGATAATCTTTCGTTCCCCGACTGGAATTGCCCGCGCCTGTTGCCCTGACGTGCCAAACATCATCGGCAAGCTTGGTCCGTGGATATCGGCGTCAAGCAAACCAATTTTTAATCCTATCTTGGACAACGCTATAGCAAGATTAGCCGCCATCGTCGATTTTCCGACGCCGCCCTTTGCGGAGGAAATCGCGATGATCCGCTTCACCTCGCCGTCGCCTTGTACACCATCTGGACGGCGAGCTTGATGCGGATTAGCGCGCGAACGGCCGCTCATTTGCGGCCCGGCTTTATGAGCCGATAATATAACCCGAGCTTTTGCGACTCCATCTACGGTTTCAAGCGCGGATTGCGCGGCTTCGCGAATAGAAAAAAAGGCGTCAGCCTGAGGCGGAGGAATTTGAAGAACCGCCTGCAAAACACCGTCAATCATTTCTAAAGACGCTAGTCGGCCCGAGTCAATGATATCCCCGGATTTAAGAGGATCCTTAATCGCTGAAAGTGCCTTTAAAGCCTCATTTTCGGAATAGCTCATTAGTTTGGCGCTGACACATCCAACGCACCGCGTGTCGGTAAACAGGCAAGAGATAACTCGCCGCGCTGTGTCAATCGAATTGGAGCTTGGTTTTTATCGCTAAAACCCATGAGCAGGTCACCATTTGGCGCAACCGTAAAATTTTCCGCGCTATTTGGTAGCCCGCCTAAATGCAAAATTTTGGGCGTATTACCTGAAATATCTAGGATGAAAGCGGACACCGAAGAGATCTTGTCATCTCGTTTGTCGATGATCCAAAACCGCTGGGTTATCTGCCCAATTTTTAGAGCTCGATCAGGGAGAATAGCTATGGGTCCTGAAAAATTTCCGATGGGATCAAATCCGCCTGGCTTATACTTATAGATAACCAGCGCACCGTCCGATTGGGAATCCGTTGTCTTCACATTATACCCTGCCAGCCAGCCATTCTTTCCAGGGTGAGCCGCCATCAAATATTTTCTATCTAGAGATATTCGCATACCATTTTTCGCCGTCATCCAGGCGGTGTCAAAAAACGGCATCTGATTTACAATATCGCCGGAATCAAATCGTGAAATGCGGCAACGTCCGGCAGAGGCGCGATTAGGGGCCAAGTTTAGTTTCTGGCGCGCCAAGGCAGCGATCTGCGCAATCGCATGGTCCGTATTCGCCCGCACGGCATTATTGTGCACAGGCTTTGCGAGCTTTATTCCAGCCGCAAAACTTCGGATATCATCGGAACGAAGAAGATCGCTGACGACCTTATTTTCAATTGTTTCGCCTTTGAAAAACGCCGCAATCTCATCACGGTTCACCCATCTTTCTTGCTGCGAAATTTCCCAAATATAGTTCATTACGCGCTCGGCCTTAATCCGCTTTAGAAACGGTAGATATTTGTCTTGTGTAATATTGGGCTGAGACCGCACTAAAAATGCGAGCGCCTCTGCCCGCTCTGGCGTAAAAGGCGGAAACTCATCGCCGCCGTTGATTAGGACGGCATGTAACCCACTTGCCCGCGCCGAGATTGCCCGGGTTTTATCGCCCGAAATATCATCCGCAAATTTGAGATAAAATCCGTCAGGGCGTTTCGCGTGTCGACGCAATAACATATCCCCAATGGCTTGAGATTGCTCTGGTGATGTGACGCGTCCCATCTCTAACAACAGCACCTTAAAAGCCTGTGACGGATTATGGCGATAAAGAGACGTGTAGGCCGCGGACACAATGGAAGAATCCCCACTACGCAAAAGAGCAGCAAATGTGTCTTGTTGTACATCTGCATTCATCATCGCCAAATAAGGCGCTGCCTCAGGTATCGGGTCACGCTCAAGCGCTGCTAACAGGGGTTGACGCAAAGACGTTGGAAGCGGCTGACTTTGAGCAGATATTGGTAATTGCGATAGGGCCCGCCTCGCGGCATCACGTACAGCAGGTTGCTCGGCACCTAAGGTCAATAAAAGCATGTCTCGAGAATTCGGATGACCATCCAGAAGCAGCGGGAGATAATGCGCCGCCGTCTCAGTAGACCACGACTTGGCTATGCGTGTCCTTTCGGTCGCGGTTAAGGGAGCTGTCACTGCAATCATGCGTGAAATGTCAGGGTTTCCATCATCACTCTCCAAGATATTGAAAAGCGCGTCGCGACCCTTTGGTCCGAACTGCCGAAACTGATCTTCTAAGACACCATAATCAAATTCCGACGCATCATGCCGCCGAATAATGTCGATACAGACCCGAAGCGAAGGACAAATGCGCCGCTCCTGCGGGGTCAGATTTTTTGCATATAAAGCAGACGCACTTGCGCCGGTAATAAGCACAGTCAGCGCCAGAGTTTTAATGTGGGTGAAGAACAACACGCAGATGACATAATTCATGCGAGGCTGAGCAACAAGGTATCGCGGACGCTTTAAGCATCTATTCCGCAGAACCGCCCAAAGGCGTTATTTCGCAGATTTTGATGAAATAATACCAAAGCCCCGTCATAACGATTAGGTGTAAAACACCAAAATCTGCGAACACACCCCATTCGATACGCAAATTTGGCCAGCGACACGAAATTAGTCGCGCGGTCTAGGTATAACAATCCGCCAAAACAAGATGGGCACGTTTTGTTTGTGGGAATTACGGATTCCAAATCATATCACGCAGACAGAAGCGGCCATCAAAAACCAAACCGAGTATCGAAGGACGGGACCGTTCAATAATTGACAGACTGGATAAATTTCCTCGAGATAACCTCGTCAAAAGCCGTGGTTATCTTAATTTATTAAAATCAGCCTTTTGCCCTCTGCTAAGAGTGTGACATGACGCTACGAAATGACGTGTGACGACGCACCCTACGATTGAAGGGTGAATTCGATTTAAGTTGAAACCCGTTAATTACAATTTAAGGTGTGAAACTTGCGTGAAACGTTAATCATTCCCCCGCCTGAAGATTATAGGACATTTAGCCCGTCCGAACTTTTTCGGTTTTTCTTTCAAATCGGACGCTGGACCGAAGAGGGTTTTAGCGCTGATTTCCAAACTTATGCACGCGGGACGCTCATCAGCACTGTCACGATAAATAAGTGGAAAAATCGGGACGTCATTCCAAGGCGATATTCGGGCGCCTTATTCAGATTGATTGAAGACCAGTTTGACCCTAACGCCGCAAAAATCTGGATAATTGCATTCGAAACCGTGTGGGCGACTCATATCGCGCGGCCAAATCACACGGCTCAAAAAACGCATGATTCCAACTATTCCGATAGGATTTGTCGTCAACACTGCCAATGGATAAAATCACAATACGAACACACCATAAATGAAGAGATATTTTCTGCATCGGAAATTTATGTCCCTCTGCAACTTATCGAACGGAACGACGGGATTAAAACTCTCTATGAGGTCGAAGACCTACTGACATTGATCTCGTCAGAGACAGAAAGAGATTGGACCTTTATTTGCGGCGAACCCGGGTCCGGAAAGTCGATGATTGCCATTCATCTTGCGCAAGAAATTTCCAAATCGAATATCTTTCCAATTTATCTTCGAGGGCGTCACCTTTCAGACATAAAAATTGACGTTCAGACTTCAGATCAACCCGTCCTTGATTCATTTTCGTTCAGGTCATTCCTAGAGCATTTCCGCGCCTCTTCTCGGAAAACCGCCTGCCTTATTCTTGATGGTCTTGACGAAGTTGCCATTGGAGAAAATCACACAGAGCACTCCCTTCAGCGTATTCTTCTGGATCTATGCCTTGAGCAGAATGTTTGTCGCGCCCATGGTAAAAAACTATGCATCATCGCGCTTGGGCGGCCATCTCATATAGATTTAACCTCACAAATCATCCCCTTTCAAAACTCCAGCCATTTAGAAATCTTGGGGTTAGATGGCCGAGAGAAAGTCTCTGATGCGGCACAAATTCTTGGACGCGACTTAAGACCTGAGTGGTGGAAAACATATTTGGCCGCAACCAAACGGGATATTGATCCGATATTGCCCGATTTTCTCAGCACAGATTATGATGACTATTCGGAGTTTGGTTCGGAACCTCTTCTGACTTATCTCATATGCCAATTTGCCCTTGGGCCGCACAGCGAAACGACATCCCATAGATTGCCGCACGAGGCCGTGAACGACCTCACTTATGCAAAAAATAAGAACACAATATACCAAGCCATCATCAAGCATATTCATGCGACGACGGCGCTCCCACCTGGCCAAGCAATAAAGTTCAAGCCGTTTTTATCAATCTTGCAGCATTTAGCATTGTCATCTTGGCAAACCGGAGAGAAACGAAGCCCATCATTAGCAGACGTGTCCGATAGCCTTCCCAATAATACTACACGGGAGCTATTTAGTTCGTTAAACTTAGCAAAGCCGGAGGGGTTATTTACAGCATTCTATTTTCGAACACGCGCAGGCGGCGCTGAAAATGGTGAAACCTCAATCGAATTTACGCACAAAGCATTTGCTAACTATCTGGTCAGCACCCTAATTTTCGACAGATTCCAAGAACTCATCCAAGCTTTTACGACGAACACGGGCCTCGACAAGGCTTTAGACGACTGGTGGAATATATCATGTTTAGGCGAGCATGAACCTAGTCTCGCCGCATTTTGTCAGAATGAAGCTCAGCTTCGTTATGATGACTTCATTCACCTAAATTGGGACGCGGCTTTTATAATTTTAAGCGACCATCTGAAACCAGCTAAATTTGATGGAATGGGTATTGAGGCCATTGCTTACACGCAAAGTTCGGCCAGCTTGCTTTTCTTCATTTGGTCTTGCCTAAATCTTGAGCGCTATAAACGAACAGACGAACAGTTTGATTTATTTAAAGACCCCAACGGCTTGAGTTCATATCATCTAAAAACTCTCCAACTTCCAAATGCGCTAAACATGACCGGTGGATCACGGACTGAACCCCGCCTCCAAATTAAAACGTTTTTGACGCAATCCTTATCGGCGCTGAAAATAAACTCTGCGGATATGAGTCAACTGAGCTTTAGCATTGGCGATATGCAATCCGTCAACTGCCAGAATTCAAGCTTTGCGATGACACATTGGAGTCACATTAAGCTGACAGATTCTCAATTTTACAAAGCGAGTTTTCAGCACGCAATTTTACATGGAAATAGGTGGTCAGAATCGCAATTTTCTGACTGCCTTTTTCAAGCAACAAAAGTTCAATTGACGAGTTTTTCGAAATGTGAATTTAATAATGTCGTATTTTCACAATGTCATTTTTCAGATGTCGAATTTTTATCTCTCGAAATGAAGGGAGTAATTTTTGATCGCTGCACATTCGCCCATTGTCGATTTGATACGGATGACGAAACGGGTGAAAAAAATGAAGTTACATTTAGATATTGCACATTTTTGGGAATGAAAAAAACCCTAGCCAAAATGAAAACACAGGCGTTTGAAAGCTGTAGTTTTCGGACCTCCTTTGAACGCGATGATTTAAATATGAATGAAAGTGGTTTGGAATTTCAATTAGGGGAATTATTACATTGAATATCAAATACTTAAGCCCAAAACGTTTGAAAAAGTGAGGATTGCCTTCATGGTCTTATATGTGGCGCTATGTGAAGGGAGGGACCTTAAGAATAGGACACCCATATGCCCCAAGCCACACAGACGAAAATTCAATCTATAAGACATCTCATTTTTCACTCCCTTTTTATTCGAAAGCGTATTTCTTTTTGTACCCCTGTAAAAATTGCGTCGGCCTATAAATGAAGACCGAACACCAGGCATGGAAATTGAGCCGTCGAGACATCTTCTCCTTTTGCTGGCAAATCATCAGGACTTTGATAGATCTCATACGGCTCGCCAGTCTTAAGCCTCAGAACGTAACGCAGCTTTCTTCTGCATTTGCGGGCATTTATTCGAAATTCTGGGATTATGCCGAACACTCCATATCGCACAAGGACTTCAACCTACCATCCGCATTAGCAAATAGACCGGCCCAAAAAGTCCATAAATTGCTTTCAGAACTTTATGGAGGGGAATTTGCCAGTCTCTCTTTTGGAGGAACGTCCGGAGCGTTACTCACTTTGTTGACGGCTGTTCTCCCGAAATTTCAGCCAAACCGCAATTTGATCTTATTCGACGATGTGTGCCATCAAAGTGCTATTGGTGGGATAATCTTTGGGCGCTGGAAAGCCCTTCGGCTCAAGCGGGCGTTTCACCCCGTCCATAAGACTGTGCTGCCTCTTACATTAGACGACGTAAGGTCAACTATAGACAAATGCGGCGCTCAACATATCGCGGCTATTCTCCTTGTCCTCCCCTCCTATGACGGATTCAGGTCGCCCAGCGAAGATCGAAAAATCTATGCTCATGCAAAAGCTCACGGAATTTCTGTGATTGTTGATGGGGCTTGGGATGCCGCCCGCTTTCGCCACGACGTTGGGACGACACCTCCTTTGAATGACATTTGTGACGTCTGGATTACTAGCCCGCATAAACGCGGGCTCACGCCCTGCAGCCTCGGCTGTATGATTACGGATAATGCAATAATTGCGCGTCTCTGGGACGACGCTCTCGATTTGGGATTTCGTTCATCCAGTATTTCATTTGTTGAAATGATGGTTGCGGAACATCGCCTTCAAAACGTGGTTTCGGGGAGATGGGACCCGGCATTTTCCATGGCGGAAGGCAGTGCAGATTATCTGCGGCAGCGCATAAATGACGTGCATCCCAATCTCTACGTTGTTCATCCCAATGATGTTCAAGCTGAAGTTTCCGACCCCGCGCATATTTTAATTAATACACGTCGCATTCCGGGCCTTGACGCACGTCACTGGGCGAGATGTCTCTCAAACACTTTTGATTTAGATGTGGAAAAAGCAACAGCGTCTACCTTGCTATTGCTCTGCGCCTCCCCTGAACATGCCCTGCAATTAAACAGGATAATTTTTGTTTTAAAAGAGTCCTTAAAAATGGTCATTTTGAAAAACTCGGAGGGATCATGTGACCCGACATAATACACCCATCATACAACCTTGGACCGCCTTCATTTCGCCTTCAGAACGCGTCTCTCTTAAGGATGCTCAAGGGCGAAAAGCCGCAAGCACCATACGTCAATACCCACCGGGAATCCCTGATATTTTGCCAGGTATGACATATTCAAAAGAGATTATAGATCGCATTGAATCAGCCCACCTATCGGGAAGTGATTTAATCGGCATTGACATGTCGACGGATCAATCAGTTGACGTCGTAAAAATAAACAGCGCGAATATGTATGAAGTTGATATCCAAACGATGGACAGTCGTCAGCTCAGCGAAGACATCGCAATTGAAATTGCGGATTTTTTTCGAGCAGGGTTTTGCGCCGCGCCCTATTTTCATTTTGCATTCCACGAGAGCGACCCACTTCAATCCCTCCCACATACAATAGACTTTGACGCCTATGCCGTCAGTATCGCTTTGCAAGATGATCAAAAGCGGAAAAATTGCCAAAACACGCTGCGTGAACTAGCCGTTCAAAGAGCGCAAACGGTCCCTCTTGCCGAATTCGACACCCTTTATTTGCCAAAGGGCTTTCATCGTTGGACAGATAAACATATCTGTCGAGAGCAAATAAAAAATCGGTTGTCGGACCGTGGCTATGTCACTTTAGTACGCAATAGAGATACTTCCCAAATAGTCGGACTATTACACTCTCGGATGGCCACTGTTGAACGCCTTTTTCACACGGAAGAATGGTCGGATCCCTTACTCTTTAGCACCTTCAATAATGCTGCCTTACGCGATGACCCCAATCGCTTTTTCGAGAAAATAAAATATCACTTTGGCCTAAACCCATCTGATCATATCATGACCATTTCCGCTCAAGTCTTATCGCCTGAAGTGCAGGGCGGCGACGTTTTTTATAATATGATGCGATCCATGGCCCGCCGCGTGCGCCCTGAACATACAAAACTACCTCTATTGTGCGAAATCCCATCCTATGGAACGGCTTACACACTCAATACCGCTTTTACGGACCGTATTGTCTTTGGCGTTCTGAAAAATAAGCACCCTGTCATTTACTGTTCCCGAACATCAAATGCCCTCTTCCCATTCATTAGCAACCGGAGTCACTGGAATTATGCGCTTCGAAATGCTGTCAGGGACAAACAAAACTATCGAAGGAAATATTTTATTCCGCAGCCTACCGATAATCAAAATATTATTGTTAAACCGAATGGAATGCTTGGCTTAGCTGTCTATGCAACGGCTTTCATTCCAAGCGGGTCTCGCATCGCCATATTTACAGGCGAAACTTATAAATCAGCAACAGCCCTTGGCCTTCCTGATATTATGCGAGACCACGCTATTCAAATTGGTCAAGATGAGTTTGTCTTCGGATATAAAGGGTTGGCGCATCGCGTCTGCCACTCTTGCGATCCGAATTGCGGAATTCGCCAGATGGCAGAAATATTTGCAGTGAGAGATATTTCCAAAGGAGAACAAATCACATGGGACTATCGTTGTTCAGAAAATTCCAATTGGGTTTTAGAATCATGCCTTTGCGGAAGCGCCAGATGCACAGGAAAGATTGGAAATTACGATAGTTTACCCGAAAAATTCAAAAAAGAGTATCTATCAAAAAAAATGGTCGCGGAATGGCTATCACCTTAGACTAAGAATCTAATTTGGCGTCCTTAAGTTCAATCGTATGATCGCCTAGCAAATTTAGAAAACCATAATGTTGGTCAAGCAAACGCGTCGGCGTATTTCGGTTAGGATCTGTTCGAATTTCCAAAGATAAAATTGTCCGATCTCGGATCCTTGCTAGATCATCTTTTAGAGTGCTGGCCTTGATCCCCAAATCTGCCGCTTGCTGCTCAAAACTCTGCAGCGGAGAATTAATATATTTCCTGAGATTAAGTAATCGGCTTTCCGTCAATCCCGACAATAACAGAAACATCTTCTTCAATCGGGATTCGTCAAAGATTCCGAAACGATATAGCCACGCCAACGCAAAGGGAAATGACGCCAGCTCAATTTTGATATGATCAAACATCACCCAGGTTTGATTATTTTCATCGCCCAAATAATCAAACGATAAAAATGTAGTTTCATGTCCAGGATAGAAATACCCCACTGACATGGCTTGATGTATCCCATATTTCAGGCAGTGCTTTACAAAAAACGGATGGTCTTCAACACGCTCACTTCGGCAAACATGGGTATAATTTAGAGCACGCCCTGGATTGGCATAAACAAGCGGCGATAACTTGTCCAAATGCGCATGTTGCATGTAACTGGAAACACATTCATCCGGTAGATTCCAATTGACGGATGCCAAATCCAATAACTCGCCTTTTTCGGATAATTTGATCTGGCTTGTGGTGCAAAACTCATAGGTGAAGTCAGGGAAAATGCGCTCGAAAACTTGATTTTGAAAAGCCGCGAACGCTAAATTTCCGTCCGGAGATATTGGGATATCTTTCGCAGTATTTAAAATTTCTTCAAGCGAACCCCGAGTCAGTAAGTTTTTGACCGCGTATTTGAACTGTCGAGACCCACCACTCATCATTTACCTATAATTCGATGTAAAATTGCGACCATCCCGCAATCCCGAATCACCACCCCACAGTAAGTGACGGACGAGTTTATTCACATAGTCGAAAAAGAATTGGAAGCGTATTTCCGATGAAAACCACCGATCTGGTGGGCGATACTGGGATTGAACCAGTGACCCCTACAATGTCAATGTAGTGCTCTCCCGCTGAGCTAATCGCCCGTCCAGACCTGAACGTTGAAACGGGCGGCAAATTGCTCGCCCATATTCGGGAAACGGCGATATACGCAAGCTCATTAAGAGTGGCAAGCCCTAAAGCTAGAGCAAACACAGCCCCGTTTGGATAGAAAAATTCTTAACCTTTAAGCCGCAATCAGCCGGTCAACTTCTTCAACGAGCTGACGCAAATGAACAGGTTTCGACAGAACGGTTTGGTTGCTAGCATCTTGATCACTCATCGCGACCGCCGCAAATCCCGTAATAAACATGATTTTTATTCCCGGCGAGAGTATTTCTGCCTGTTTCGCCAACTCAATGCCATCCATGCCTGGCATCATGATATCCGTCAGCAACATGTCAAACGCACCATCGGCAAATTTTAAAGCCCGCAGGGCGCGTTCGCCATCGGCGCATGCAATAACGTGATGACCAGCCTTTTCGAGAGCTTTCTCGAAAAACCTGCGCATACCATCGTCATCTTCAGCATATAAGATTGTCGCCATGGTGCTTCGCCCTGTCTTGTTTCATTATGGTTGTCATACATTCGCTATGCAACGAATCTGCCAACATACGCTATCGTACATCGGCAAGTTTAAAATTGTCTAAGGACGCAACCGATTTTACAAGATATATAGGTTTTATGAGATTTCGAAACACATCAAAACCAGAAAATTTGAAAGCCTTTGGGCTTGGGCACAAGATCGAAATGCCCTCTATCTGGCTCGCTGGCGTTATTTTTGCCTCTCCTCATTCCGGTAATATTTATCCTAATTCTCTCTTAAAGCGCTCAAAATTATCCGAGCAACAACTCCGCCGAAATGAAGATATTTTTATTGATAATCTTGTTCATAGCGCTGTCGAGGCGGGTGCGCCTTTACTGAAAGCGCTTTTTCCTCGCGCTATTGTTGATGTAAACCGGGCTCCACATGAACTGCCTAATCATTGGGCAGCGCTAAAAGATACCCATTCAACTCGTCCTGTAACCGCAAGGGCGGCGGCCGGATTAGGTGTGGTTCCGACCTATTTAACCGAAACCTTGCCCATTTATACGCGGAACCCGAGCGAAAAGGACGTTCAAAATAGATTGAACAAACTCTATCACCCTTATCATAACGCGCTAAGGGATTTGATTGAGACATCCAAAAACCGCTTTGGCCGCGCTCTTCTCGTCGATTGTCATTCTATGCCAGGGTTCGCGCCAATGGGGTCACGGCGACCAGATATCATATTAGGCGACCGATTTGGAACCTCTTGTCAGTCTGACACACTCGCAGAACTTCGAGACTTATTTACCCAAGCTGGATATAATGTAGGTGTAAATTATCCCTATGCGGGAGGCCATACGACCTCCCACTATGGCCGACCAGCAGAAGGCGTCGAAGCCATACAAATTGAGATAAACCGCGATCTCTATGTAAATCCCGTCACATTGGCCCCAAAATCTGGCTATATCTGCCTTAAAGAAGACCTAGCTGTCATTACGCGCCAAATTGTGAATGCTGCAAGACCTCAAGACTTGGCGGCTCAATAGATAAATTTTGCGAATCTCGCCGCCTAGGCGAAATTCTGGCACGCTACTTGCTCCCCTAACAAGCGAATAAACCAACAGCTTGCAGGGACCTTCCTTATGACAAATGATATTGACCTCCATGTTGGGAAGCGGTTGCGCCGCCGCCGCCGCCTTTTAGGACTCACTCAGCAAACCTTGGCAGAACAAGTCGGCATTCGTTTTCAACAAATACAAAAATACGAATGCGGTGCAAACCGCGTTTCCGCTGCTCGCTTGTTTGAACTCTCAGAAGCCCTATCTGTACCTATTCAATATTTCTACGAAGGCCTCGGCTCTCAAGACCCATTTTCTGGGGAAGTCGATCCAGATATTATTGCGCCGGATGTCTTATCCCGCAAAGAAACAATGGATCTCGTGCGCGCCTATTACGCGATGGATACGGCACCTCGAAAACACCTGCTGGATTTAGCCAAATCACTTGAGCAGGCAAATAAACCAAAACTTCGTCTGGTTGCCGAATAGACAGTCAGTCCGCAGCCTGTTAGCTGCGCAGACATGACACGCTCTACTAACATCGGGAAACGGCTTGATCATCTCCAAGCCCTTTCCCAAATCGCTCGAAAAATTACGCTGCCGCTCTTCGCTAACCCCAAGGGTGTTGAAAATAAAGCGAGCGGGTCTGCGTATGACCCCGTCACTCAAGCCGACATAGACGCCGAAGATGCTCTGCGGGCGTCAATTCGGAATGCGTTTCCAGAGGATTCCATTGAAGGCGAAGAAAGGCCCGATCATGTCGGGACGAATGCGTTTTCATGGACGCTTGACCCAATTGACGGAACGCGCGCCTTCATGGCTGGGGTGCCTGTATGGAGCACGCTGATTGCCCTGTCTCATGAAGGCAATCCAATTTTGGGCATGATTGATCTTCCGGCTCTCGACACACAGTATATTGGACGCACGGACGCGATTGAAAAAAGAGCTTGGGTGCGACGCCCAACCGATCCAAAACCTAAACTACAAACAAAATCTTGCCCTGAAATTCGTGATGGCATTTTAGGCTGCACGGCACCCTTTGGAATGTTTCGTCCCGGCGAATTAGCTGCGTTTAAAATCATTGGGGCTGGCGCGAAGTTTATGCGCCTCGGGCTCGATGCTTTAGGCTATGGGTTACTGGCCGAGGGCCGAATGGATATTATCGTCGAAGCCGGGATGAAACCGTGTGATGTCCGGGCTCTTATACCAATTGTAGAAGCCGCAGGCGGGCGCCTGACCAATTGGGAAGGAGGAAGCGCCGCAGATGGCGGGCGCGTGATCGCTGTGGGAGACCCAGGCTTATTACCCGAGCTCTATACCTATCTTGGAAGAGCTCTGGACTAATTTGCTATACCGTTATGGCGCGCTTAAAACCTTACGCTCCTCTACTGGGCCAATCGTATCGGCCACAGGGCTAATCCGGCGCAGCAAACCGCTAGCCGTATTCTGATCGAATTTCACACGCAGTTGCAGATAAGCGCCTTTACGAGCATATTCCGCGGCTTCAAAATCGTCATCTTTAAACCCTTGAACATTATAGCCAGCGCTAATCCAAACATTGTCAACGGGAGATACGCCCACGCTCGGACCCCAAGAATAAGATGTGCCCGTGTCTTTGCTCGTCAATACAGAACCTCGCAACCCGATATCTATCCGTTCCGTCACATCATAACGGGTTTCCGCCCCCACAAGATGCGTCCAATTTGAAAGAGTGTTCTCGCCTAATTCTGTTTTGACATATTTCGTTCCAACATTCGTTGAAAGCTGCCAGCGGTCCGTGACCATGGTATTCATCGCCGCGTTATTGACCAACTTCGTTGTATTGATGTCATTCAAGGGCTGAGAATTAATGATGTCAAAGCGATTAAAGACAACCGTATCTTCATTGCGCGGGCGCCAAGCCGCGCCAATGCGTGCTTCATAATATTCACTCGTTCCGCCGGCACCTGTTGCATCAGAAATATGACCTCTGGCAGACGCAGCAAGAGAGAATTTGTCAGAGAGCTCACGCGCTGCAGAACTAGACAGGACCCAAGTTTGATCATCGTCATTTTCGCGAACTTCTACCCGGCCAGAGATATTCATTTTCTCGTCACGATAGGCTGCGCCGACATAAACGGATTGGAAATCCTCATTCACTTCGACAGGTGAAATGGCTGCGTCGGGTGCAATCTCCACGAAATCATCTTCCGCCTCGAGCAAACGGCGCGCACGCACACCGACCTGCCCCGAAACTCTTTCACTGAGGCGAACAGTTTGATCCAGACCCACGGTTGCGCCCAATCGACGGCTTCCATCATTTGTCAAATTATCCGCTGCGACAGTGGCCGTCCCCCCCGTCCAAGGCGTTGCCGTCACGCCAATAGTTGTATTGTCAGAAGTTTGCCCGCCGCCATTAAGCCGCTCATGCCGTAGATTGACGATTGCAACATTGCCGATACGCTTATCAATACCAAGGGCGAGGCGCTGTGGTTGAGCAGACACTTCGTCGTTCCCGCCAATCGGCGTTTCTGCAGACGCCTGAACCGTAATTCCATGTTTACTAATGTCATATGACGCGCGAGCAACAGCCAATAATGATGCCCGAGATTCGTCATTCACAAATCTATCCTGCGTGAAACGTAGCCCGCCCGACGCATCCAGTTTTGTTCCATCCTGCGACGCGAGGACTTCAACGCTTGTACGGGAATTACCTGTACTTAAATTTTCTTCGCGGTAAGCCTGACCTTCTAATTTCCGTATGGAGCGCCGACCGGTTTCCTCATCCGTTATTTCTTGCACATTTATAGCTCCGCGCGCGCCATATCGGCGAACACCATTCGTATTTGAGGCCGATTGGCCTAAACCAAATCCGCTCTCTTCTTCGCGGAAGTAGGCTTCGGCTAATAGTTTTTCAGACGTGTGAACAACCTCAAGAAGCTTCGCATCGGCAACACCTTCTCCATCGTTCGAATGATCTGTCACCGCATATTCAGCGCGAACTTCCGTTGTGTCCGATAGCTTCGCGATGACATCAATCCCGATTTGATTGGATTTTGCACCCGCCGTTAAGGCACTACCATTTTCATGCGTGAAACTGGATCCGATTTGCAATTTATCGTCCAAGAATTGCGCCTGAACACGCCCGCCCGCTGTAATGTTCCGCTCAGCATCTTCCGACGTTTCATAATCCACAACAATAACATTCGGATTGAAATCCGCATCGGTCGCGTCAACGGGCAAACGGAATATCAGCTCACCACTGAAATAATCTAAGGTGTAATCCAAGAAACGCACAAGTGTCTTGCGCTCCAAAATGACATCAGGACGCACGCGATCACGGGTTTCCACGACGATTTCTTCCGACTGCGGAATAACGCGATCATTTGAAAGCTGATAAGGACCAGAGAGACCTTCCGCCGCGATTTCATCTTTTGTGAAGCCTTGATTGGTTTCCGCCGCAAAGCCTAAAACTTGCAGGTCATCCCCAATATATTCGGCCTTCAGGCCTGTGAGTTTGCGGTTATAGCTCGTGAGGCGGCCTTCTGTTACATTCGTATCAAAATCGCCGAACAAAGCATAGGCTTGGCGTTTTTCAAGTTTGACAAATACCGGATAGCGCGACACGCCTTCAAACTCTTGATAGGTTCTATCGCCGTAAAGCGTGTAATAGGCATTTGGATCTATCTCGCCGCCAAATTCGCCGTCGCGGGTCCCGCGGCGCTTATCCGTATCCACAGCAAGGGTCATCAACCAATTACCTTTGATTAAGCCTTTGGCAAAAAATGCCACGCGGCCGTCCGTTACTATATCGCCGGCATCACCGTCAAAACTGTTCAAATTTCCTTCGACGTCTTGCAAGGCCGCGGATCCTTCAGCCAAACCAACAAGAATCCAATCACGTTTTTCTGGCTCTAAATACATATAAATTGGAACTTGGCGGCCGGTATCCAAAGTCGCGATGACAGTCACCTTACCTGTGCGCAGAGTCGGCTCTAATTCGACCCGCAAGATACCATCTGCGCCCACTGCAAATTCTCTCCTGTTCGAAAGCGGCGCAGCCAGTTCTTGGGTCTGTTCACGCAAACGATTATCACCGCCTTCGTCAAGCAGGCGATAGGGCGGCTCAAGATTAATTGTGGTCACACGGCCCGAATGCACCGGACGACCTGATTGGTCTTCCATTCGAATGGCGACGACCGGCGCTGTGCGGCCATCAGCAATTAGGACGGACTGATCTGGAACCGGCGTCGCGCGCGCAATATCTTTTACATACCAAATTTCTTCACGAAGCGTCTCCGCTTTTGTTCCGTCTTGATTATAAATATCGGCCAAAAAGACATTTCGTCCATCTTGCAATGGCAAGCCGCGCCAGCGTGAAATTTGAACATCGCCATCAGTGCTCGTATCGCGGCCCTGGAAAAAATAATTTTCAATGTCGCGATCATTCAAGCGAATTTCAACGCGCTGTCCTTTGGCATGTTTAATACCCACATGTGTAGACGGTAAAGACGGTGTTCTTTCAGGGGACGGATAGGCCCATTCCGCAGCCGCATTTTGTTGGTCGAGCCAATCTGTATCAAAGTCGAGATGTTCTTTCGCGTCGTTGAAAACCTCTTCTTCAACAACTTCGGCAACTTCGCCCGTTTGTTTGAGGTAGAAGTTTGCGCGCCAAATACCGCCGCCTTGCACGTCGATAAATTTCGAATTGACCGCGCCCGCATATCGCGTGCTCTCTTCGCATGTCATTAATTCGAAGCCAGCAGGCAGCGTCTCTTCGTCAACCTGAACAACGTGAGTACCTTCGCTTACGCCTTCAAAATGGTAAAGGCCGT
>CAZKHC010000017.1:0-21896 GCA_964552135.1 uncultured Algimonas sp.
CGTCTTCAGCTAGGCTCAGGAAGCGTTTGATGCGCGCGTCAAAATCCGAGACGTCCTCATCAGAGAATGCATTATCCAAGGATAGCATCGGAACGCTATGTTTGATCTTCCCGAATTTCCCGGAAGGTTTCGCGCCAACCGATTGGGTCGGGCTATCTTTCCGGATGAGATGCGGATGCTCGAGTTCTAGCGCAATTAGCTCTTTGCGCAGCGCGTCATATTCTGCGTCCGTCAGGGCCGGATTATCGTCTTGATAATAGAGCGCATCCGCAGCTCGAATTTCCTGCGAGAGCCACGCAATCCGCTTTTCGGCAGTCATGATGCCATGAGTTGCCGCGCAGCAGCGCGGGCTTCTTGCGTAATGGTTTCGCCAGCGAGCATGCGCGCGATTTCTTCCTCACGGTCAGCGTCTAGGATAGGCGTCACGGATGTCGTTGTTGTCTCGCCCGTCGAGCTTTTCTCTATGCGGAACTGGCTATTCGCGCAGGCCGCGACTTGCGGACTATGGGTGACGGTAAAGACCTGGGCATGTTTGGACAGCCGCGCGAGCCGTTTCCCAACCGCAGCAGCCACTGCGCCGCCGACGCCCTGATCAACTTCGTCAAAAACCATGACCGCATTATTTTGCGCGGCTAAAGCCACTTTTATCGCAAGCGCAAATCGGGCCATTTCCCCGCCCGACGCAATTTTATCCAAAGGCCCTATTGCCGTTCCGGGGTTTGTGGAGACAAGGAAACGAATTTGATCAACGCCCGCCGCGCTTTCCGGCGCTTCGGCTATTTGTGTTTTAAATTGCGCGCGTTCCATTTTTAGCGGCGGCAACTCTATGGCAACGGAGGCATCCAATGTTTTTGCTGCCGCCTGCCGGGCTTTTGACAAACGCGCAGCGGCTTTATCATAGGCCGCTTTCGCTTTTTCGGCGCGCTGACGGGTTGTTTCAATATCCATCACGACCGTTTCAATCGCCTCAAGCTCACCTGCAAAGCCAGTGCGTTTGCCCGCAAGGTCATTGACCTGCACATCATATTTTCGCGCGGCAGCACGTAGCGCGAAGAGACGTTTTTCCGTCGTTTCCAATCGTCCGGGTTCAATATCGAAACTCTGCGCGGCGACTGTAACAGCTTCGCGGGCTTCCTGAGTTTCTAGCATTGCGCGTTCCAACGCTTCCGCTGCTGACCTGAGGGATTTGGTCGCCGCCGTTTCGCCGTCACCAAATTTTACGCGCAGTCGTTCAATTCCTGCCAGCGCCGTAGATAATCTCGCTTCAAAAGCTCCGTCTTCGCCTAAGGCATCTTGCGCCGCTGTAAGTTCTGTTAGTGCCCCTTCTGCGCCTTGTAAGAACCGGCGTTCATCAGCGAGCTTGTCATCTTCACCCTCTCGCGGGTCAAGGCGGTCCAGTTCCGCAATCGCATGTTCCAGGAACTCGCGATCTTCTCCGGCCTTGGCTTGCAGTGCCATCAGTGCATCCAATTCACGTTTTGTATCTTGCCGCGCCGCAAAAGCTAAGCGCACATCTTCGATTTCGCGTTTATATCCGCCAAATTGGTCCAGTAATGTTATGTGTGTGGAGGCATCCAACAGGCCTCGTCCATCATGTTGCCCGTGGACCTCAAGAAGGAGTTGGCCTAATTGCGAGAGGAGTTTCACGCTAACGGGCTGATCATTGACAAAGGCGCGGCTTCGTCCTTCCGTATTGACAGTCCTGCGTAAGTTTAGATCTTCGGACGTGTCGAAATCAATGTCTTGCGCCTCTAACGCGGCCCAAACAGGATGATTATCAACCAACATAAAACTGGCCGTGCATTGGGCCTTATCCGTTCCGCTGCGAATTAACCCACGATCAGATCTCGCGCCCGTCGCCATACCTAATGCGTCAAGTAATATGGACTTACCTGCACCTGTCTCGCCCGTCAGAGCCGTCAGCCCCCCGGCGAAGTCCAGATCAAGCGTTTCGATCAGGACGACATTGCGGACAGATAGCCCCGATAGCACGGCTTAGAACAAGCGCTCTTTCAAGCGCGTCCAATATCCCTTACCGCGAGGCCTGTTAATTTCGTCATCCAGATTCACACCATAGTTTTCTAGCAAATCATAGCTATCTGCATACCACGCACTATTGGGATAATTATAACCAAGAACAGATCCCACGAGCTTGGCTTCTTGAATAATTCCTAGAGAGACATAACTTTCGACGAGGCGATGAAGCGCTTCTTCTGTTTGGGATGTCGTCTCATAATCCGTCACAACGGTCTTAAATCGACCGATGGCTGCCAATTGCTGATTTTGCTTGAGATAATAACGCCCAACGGACATTTCCTTACCCGCAAGATGGTCATGGGTAAGCTCAAGCTTCAAACGCGCATCGCGCGCATAATCGCTTTCCGGATAGCGCCGAACGACTTGCTGCAAAGACGCTTCGGCAGCCGTCGTTGTCGCTTGGTCCCGGCCAACATCATAAATTTGGTCGTAATAATTGATAGCGATAAGATAATAGGCATAAGGCGCGGAGTCTGACCCTGGGTGCAAGCCGATAAACCGCTGTGCTTGCGCAATACTCTCGTCATGTTCTGCGGAACGATAGGACGCATAGGCACTCATCAACATAGACCGACGAGCCCATTTCGAAAACGGATGTTGGCGTTCAACTTCTTGGAACAGGAGTTTTGCATCTGCCCAATCGCCACGATCTAATTGGTCGAGAGCTTGATTGTAAATAAGCTCCGCGGGCCGCTCAACGTAAGCTAGTCTTTCTTTCTTGTTCGAACCACAGCCGCTCAAAACGACAAGAAATAGCCCAATGAGGATAAACCGAAAAATCGAATGCATACGCAAAAAAATGGACATGAAACCCGTTCAATCTAATGTCTGGCCCGCTTTCTCGTTAATCGAGTCACATTTAGGCTGTTTGATTGACCATGTCTTAGAGGTTTAGTATTGCCGCGGAAAGTGAGAAAATCGTTAGGCTGGGATAGATGTCAGATGGTCCCAATCATATTCCGGCGCATTTGACATCGGAATTGTCGTAAATGTCCACGCTGTCGGCGTGCCATAAAGCTTCATCAGCAAGTCATGATTTAACCCATGACCGGATTTAAATGTCGTTACGCGGCCCAAGATGGGTCCCCCAAGGTAAAGGTCCCCCAATAAATCGAGAGCTTTGTGCCTCACAAATTCATCTTCAAATCGCAAACCCTTTGGATTTAGAACCTTCCCATCATCCACAACGACGGCATTTTCATAAGATCCACCTTTTGATAGTCCTGCGGCTTGCAGAGCTGCCACTTCATGGAGCCGAGCAAAGGTGCGCGCGCTCGCCATTCGCTCACGGAAAGACCTTACATCCGGTACAATTTCTAATCTCTGCTGTCCGATTGCCGCGTCGGGGAAATCGATAGTCACATCAAGTTCCAACCGCTCGCAAGGCTCGATGCGAGCAAACATATCGCCTGTTTTGACTTCAATTGTCTCGAGCACTTTTACGTAACGCCGGGGCGCAGGTTGCCGATTAACACCCACTTGTTCAATCAATTCTAAAAATGGCTCAGACGACCCATCCAGAGCCGGTAGTTCTGAGCTATCCAGCTCGATATCAAGGTTATCGATTCCAGCGGCGCTCAAGGCGGCGAGTAAATGCTCTATTGTCGAAACGCCAACCCCGGCCGGGTTAGAAAGAGTGGTGCAGTTTCTGACACCCGTCACAAAATCGGGTCGGACAGGAATAATATTATCACGGTCCTCGACGTCGGTTCGAATAAACCTCAAACCCGACCCAATGGGTGCTGGGCGCATGATCAAACGGGTATGCTGACCGCTGTGCAAAGCAACGCTGGCCGTGACAGCGGGGGCATGTAGTGTTGATTGACGTCGAATATTCATATCTGGAGCATAGGTCTCGCGTTTCATCGAGTCTTTAGCTATATTTCAATTATGTCAGCAACAAGAAACGCTCCGTGACGGAATGTTTCAAATTATGACAAAAAAGCCATCCTGAAAACAGAATGGCTGTTAAATACTGAATTTAAACAATTTTATCTATTTTGACGTCGCAAGAAGCTTGGAATTTCAAGCTCATCTGATGTGTCATTTCCAAATAAATCCCCACTCGGAGCCGGCCGAGTCTTCACAATACGGCGCGGCGCGGTGACTGTAGCAGCTGTTTTTCGGCGTCCAAAGAATCCGAATGGATTACGAGCTGGGCTAGCAGGTGTTGCCTCGGGAATGGGAGCGGGTGCCGGCGCAGGCGCTGGCTCAGCATAGGTCTCTGGCTGAATGCGGGGCGGATAGGGTTTCGGCGCAGTGTAAGGCGGCGGAGCATTCACGGCGGGACGATTTTCCTCGCGGTCAAACTCATAATCTTCGAAAGCCTTGCGAGCCTCAGCTTCGGCTGCGGCTGCTTCTTGGGCACGTTCATGCACACCTAATTCGACGACATTTACGACGTCAGGCTCGTGTGCTTCAACATCCATATAGGGGGCTGTCGTTGTCTCTGTCCGCGCAACGGCGTCAACACCGGTCGCGACAACGGAAACGCGAATGATGCCATCAAGATCATTGTCTAGCGCAGATCCAACGATGATATTTGCATTATCATCGACTTGATTGCGAATAAGCTGAGCCGCTTCATCAACTTCGTAAAGCGTCAAATCGCGACCACCTGTGATGTTAATCAGAACGCCTTTGGCTCCTTTTAACGACACATCATCCAGCAGCGGATTGTTGATAGCGGATTCTGCCGCTTCAACAGCACGGCGCTCGCCTGTTGCCTCGCCCGTTCCCATCATGGCTTTACCCATTTCGTCCATAACGGTCCGAACATCATTAAAGTCGAGATTGATAAGACCCGGCACAACCATGAGATCCGTCACGCCGCGCACGCCGGAATGCAGCACTTCATCCGCCATAGAGAAAGCGTCCGACATTGTTGTCTGCTCTGTTGCCACGCGGAATAGATTTTGGTTCGGAATTGTGATCATCGTATCAACGGCAGCATAAAGGTTTTCAATGCCTTGCTCCGCCAATGCCATACGGCGAGAGCCTTCGAACATGAAAGGTTTCGTTACAATACCAACGGTTAGAATACCTTTTTCACGTGCAGCGCGCGCGATAACAGGCGCGGCGCCTGTTCCAGTACCGCCGCCCATACCCGCAGCGACGAATAACATGTGGGCTCCGTCAAGATGGTCCATAATTTCATCGAGGCTTTCTTCGGCAGATTGCTCACCGACTTCTGGTCTCATGCCAGCACCAAGCCCTTGCGTGATACCCGACCCCATTTGAACTTTTCGGCTTGCAGCGCTGAGCGCCAATGCTTGCGCGTCCGTATTGGCAACGATAAAGTCAACACCATCAAGGCCCGCCGCAATCATATTATTGACAGCGTTTCCGCCTGCTCCGCCAACGCCAATAACGACAATACGTGGCTTGAGTTCAACAGCTTGTGGAAGTTGGAAATTAATTGGCATTACAGCACCCAAAATATGGTCAATGATTTGTGAATCGAATCTTGGGCTGAAAGCCTTAATTCCTTGTTAATCACGTTAGGATTTGGGTTAAATAATCAGGATTTACGCAGATTTTAGAAGTTTTCCCGCAGCCACTGTACCGAACGGGCAACCGCATTTCCCGTATATCGCTGTGTTTTAAAACGACGCCCTGACAAATCAGGCGGCCCTGTTACGACTTCAGGGCGGTCATCGAAAACCTTTTTCAAGAGTCCAGTTGCCACCGCAAAATCTGCCTGACCTAGCTCCTCCGATAATCCAAAAACACCATGTGGTTGGCCAATTCTGACACGTTTGCCCAGAACATGAGTTGCCAATTCTCGAATTCCATTCAAATGCGCACCGCCGCCCGTCAAAACAACTTGTCGCCCAGAGTAAGACTCTAATCCCGCCTGATGAATCCTATCCCTCAAAAGCTCCAAGGTTTCCTCAACTCGCGAGCGAATAATATTTGTCACGACAGAGCGTGGCTCTTGTTGCAGTTCATCTTGCGCGGCGATTGGCGGACATGGAACCATGACGGCGTCATCATCGGCGCCGTGCAGGCAAGAGCCATATAACATCTTAATCCGTTCTGCAGCCTCGAACGGGGTGGACAATCCTCGCGCCAAGTCAGAGGTGATGTTTCGTCCGCCGACCCCAAGGGCGTCGACGTGGACTAAAGTATTATCCCGAAAAATGGCCGCTGACGTTATTCCCGCGCCCAAGTCTATCAATGTCACGCCTAAGTCGCGTTCATCTTCCGTCAAAACGGACAGTGCGGCAGCATAAGGGCTGACCGTAACCGTACGAATGGTAAGATGGCAGCGCTCGATGCAATGCGCGAGATTCCGCAATGGACCAATACCGCCTGTTACGAAATGCATATCAACCCCGAGCTGACGTCCATACATTCCGCGCGGGTCGCGAATACCATCTTCGCCGTCCACTTGCCAGTTAAGCGGAATAGCATGAAGAATGGCATCTTCTGCTTGGGAGAGTTCAGACAAAGAGGAATTGAGCACACGCTTTAAATCACGATCAACGACGGCTCCGCTAGCGAATTCTGTTTGAACGGTCATATGCTTTGATCGCATCGATCGCAGCGCAACATTCACGCAGACATCTCGAACCGTTACACCTGCAGCACGCTCAGCTTTTTCAACAGCAGCCCGAATACCTATTTCAGCGGCTTCCAAGTCAACAACGGCGCCGCCCTTCAAACCCGCGGAAACGCCAAAACCGGACCCAATCAGACGAACGCCTAATCCAGGTTCCTCTTGGCCAATCAAGCAAACAACTTTATTGGAACCAATATCCAAGACACAGACCGTCTCCGGTTGTCGTTTTGTTGACCCCTTAATCACGTTTTAGCTAGAGTGTGTATCTTGTTGAGATTTAGGCAATAATCCAATCCGATCATCTAAGCGCAGGTCAATAACTCCTAGCGCCCGCGACAAAATGAACGTTTCGCGGTCAAGCGTCGCCAATCTGCGAACGGCGGCATCCACATTGTCCTCTGGCAATCGAACAATAATCTGATTGTTCATATGTAAGTCCCAGCGTCCGGATGGAAACTGCACGAGACTTTCGACTCGCGACCAAATCTCGTGATGCCCAATTAATTCCGCTTCAATCTTCTGCGCTTGAGCGGGGGCATCAGGTCCGACATATGTTTTTAGAGAAGGCGGAATGGAGGCCGCCTGTTTTACCGGAACAATTGGCGCACCAGATTTAGACAGCAAATGTAGCTCACCTTCATTTTGCCACATCGCATAAGGCGTCGTTTCCACGACTTGGACAACAATCCGGTTTGGCCAAAGTCGTCGTACGACGGCGCGGTCAACCCATGGAAGATTTTCAGTTCTGTCTCGCGCGGCGTCTAGATCAACACCAAAGAAATAACTCCCCGTTTGAATTTGAGCAGCGAGACGAATATCTCTTTCATTCAGTCTCCCCTCGCCCATAACGTCAACTTGTTCGACGACAAAGCCGGCTGCCATGAGGCGCTCGACTTTCCATGCATTTAGCCCCGAGAGCACCTTAGGCAAATATCCACCAAGCCAGAGACCCAGAAAAATCAGCACAAAGAAGGTTGCAAAAATTTTCAAAACAAAACGAAACAGGGCTTTCGGTGAATGCTTAGCTGCGCGCATTTGCGCTGCCATCCAATTTTGTGATCCACGCAATCCGGGTTTTAGCGGACTCACCCGCCTTAATCCTGCAAATTTAGATCTTCCACTTTTTAGCGCGGCCATGAAGCATCCTCAACCATCCAGCGACATAGCTGGTCAAAAGCGATTCCAACATGCGCGGCCTGTTCAGGCACAAGCGATGTCGGAGTCATCCCAGGTTGAGTATTCACTTCAAGCATTACGATTTTGTTTACCACATTGTCTGGAGTGCAATTTTCATCATTAAATCTGAAATCCGCGCGTGAAACTCCGCGACATCCCAGCGCTTTATGGGCTTTTGCGGCCCAATCCAGGCAAAGCTGCGTCACGAAATCTGGTAATTTTGCAGGGCAAACATGTTCAGCGGCATTTTCGCCATACTTCTCCTCAAAATCATACCAACCTTTTGGGATGATTTCGGTCACGCAAACCGCCTCACCGTCTTTCACGGCTACTGTTAGTTCCCGGCCTGGAATGTAAGTTTCGACGACCACCTTCTCGCCCATGTCTTTATCTGCCGCGATTGCAGCTCGCTGTTCATCATCGTCATTTTGAATAATATATACCGATTTGGATGATCCCTGCCCGTTAGGTTTCACAACGTAAGGCAAAGCGATGGTATGAGTTTTCGCGACTTCAAGCCGGTCAAATAATCCGCCATCTGCGACTGTTATCCCTACGGACTTCAAAACATGTTTCGCGCGATGTTTGTCCATCGCAAGCGCAGACGCCATGACTCCAGAATGTGTGTAAGGCTTTCCGAACATGTCTAACACGCCTTGCACGCGGCCATCTTCGCCCCAATCCCCATGCAGCGCATTAAATATCACATCTGGCTTTGCTTCGGTAAGCTGTTCCCAAAGCGCATGGGTCACATCAATTTCGACCACATCATAATCAAGTCCCCGTAAGGCCTCCGCACAAGCAGCCCCCGTAATCAGAGAGATTTCACGTTCAGACGACATTCCGCCTTTCAGCACAGCAACGCGCGTCATGCAGCTTCTCCAATGCGGCGAACTTCCCAATGTAGATCAACCCCTTGCGTTTCCAATACGCGGGCCCTGACCGTTTCGCCTAGTTTTTCTAAATCTGCCGCCGTTGCGCCGTCGGCATTTATCATGAAATTACAATGCTGCTCACTCATTTGCGCCCCGCCAACACGTAGGCCGCGACAGCCAGCGGCATCAATTAATTTCCAAGAGGAATGTCCGTCGGGGTTTTTGAAAGTAGATCCACCCGTCTTCTCCCGAATTGGCTGGCTCAACTCCCGCTTTTCTGTGATTTCATCCATTCGCGACTGAATGGCCGCTGGCTCGTCGGCCTCGCCCTTAAAGACAGCCTCTACAAAAAACAGATCTTTCGGCGCGCCGCAATGCCTATAGCTATATTGCATCTCTGCCAAAGACATTACCTGCCGACGGCCCGCACGATTTATCGCGACAACACTTTCTAAAACATCTTTAGTTTCAGACCCATAACAGCCAGCGTTCATGCGAAGCGCCCCTCCAATCGTCCCAGGTACTCCGGCATAAAACTCAAGCCCCGTAATACCCGTCTCGGCCGCTTTCTTAGCAACCGACTTATCCAAGGCCGCCGTGCCTGCAGTGACTTTTACGTCGTCCGTTGAAACTTTCGCAAAGGCAGGTCCCAAGCGAATAACGACGCCTTTTACGCCCCCGTCGCGCACTAATGTGTTAGACGCAACGCCAAGGATTTGCACAGGAATATCGACAGGCGTTGAGCTGAGAAAATGGGCTAAGTCAGCCTCGTCTTTTGGGATAAATAGAGCTTCCGCCGCGCCGCCAACTCGAAGCCATGTAAAAGGTGCCAGCGGGACAGCCGCGCGTAAGCTCCCACGCACATCTGGTAATCGCGCGAGTAAACTCACAATTTCGCAAGCTGCTCTGAAAGTTCAGCGGCCCAATAGGTGATATCGCCTGCCCCGAGGCAAACAATCAAATCTTCTGGTTTCAAATTTGGATGCAAATCCTTTGGCAAAGATGCCTTAGACGTTAGCTCCACGTCGCGATGCCCATGGCTACGCAAGCTTTCTGCAAGGGCGGGACCTGAAATGCCCTCAATCGGTTCTTCGCCTGCCGCATATACATCCGCAACATAGACAAAATCGGCATCATTAAAACAGGTCGAAAATTCTTCAAAATGGTGAGACAAACGGGAATAGCGATGCGGCTGCACGACCGCATGAACGCGGCCTTTCGAGACTTGCCGGGCAGCTTGAAGCACTGCCGCAATTTCTACCGGATGATGGCCATAATCATCAATAATATTTACACCGTTCCATTCCCCGACATGGGTGAATCGGCGTTTGACCCCGTCAAAACTATCGAGGCCCGCTCGCACTTTTTCTGCGTCTAATCCAAGTTCACGTGAGACGGCAATTGCCGATAAAACATTCTGGGTGTTGTGCTTCCCCGCCATTGGAAGGAATAAGTCTGTCCAGCGATCTTCTTCTCCGTCATGGTTCCTAAAGACGACGTCAAAGCGTGATCCATCTGGCTCTAAGCGCAAATTCTCCGCGCGCACATCCGCTTGCGGATTAAATCCATAGGTAATGACGCGGCGGTCGTTGATACGATTGACCAGCGCCTGAACTTCCGGATGATCAATACAAAGCACAGCAAATCCATAGAAGGGCAAATTTTCAACAAATGTTGCGAAGGCATTCCGCAGCGTATCGAAATCGCCGTAATGCTCCATATGTTCCGGGTCGATATTGGTCACAACGGCTACAGTTGGAAGAAGCTTCAAAAAAGACCCATCGCTTTCATCGGCTTCGACAACCATCCATTCGCCAAGACCAAGCTTTGCATTGGACGCATAGGCGTTGATAATCCCGCCATTAATAACGGTTGGATCAAGGCCGCCGCCCTCTAGCAGAGCAGCAATCATTGTGGTCGTGGTTGTCTTGCCGTGAGTTCCGCCGACGGCGACGGTCCATTTCAGCCGCATAAGTTCAGCGAGCATTTCCGCGCGGCGGACCACAGGAATTGCGCGCTTGCGGGCTTCCATTAGCTCCGGGTTATCGGCTTTGATTGCGGACGACATAACAATCGCGCCGACGCCGTGAACCTGTTCAGCCTTTTGGCCGATGAAAATTTCTGCGCCCAGTCTTTTGAGCCGCGCCGTGTTTGTACTTTCGCGCGCATCAGAGCCTTGGACCTTATAGCCCAAATTCAGCATAACTTCGGCGATGCCGGACATGCCAATCCCGCCAATCCCGACAAAATGGATTGGACCGAGATCAAACGGAACTTTCGTTGCGAGCGCATTTTGTTTGAGGTTCGGTTGGGACATATTGGCCTTATTTGACTGTTTCGACGACCAACTGTGCGAGATCGCGGGCCGCGTTCGGACGCCCGACAGCACGGGCAGAAGCGGCGGCGGATGAGAGCCAGTTCGAATCATTTAATCTATCCTGCAAGATATTGACGACAGCCTCAGACGTAAACTCTGATTCAGGCAAAATATCGGCAGCACCATGGCTTTCCAGAGTCTTTGCATTGACGGTTTGATGGTCATCCATCGCAATCGCGAGCGGGATAAGGAGAGACGGCTTTCCCATCAAAGCGATTTCAGACACCGATGACGCGCCCGCCCTGCCCACGACATAATGGGCTATTGCGAGATGGGTTTCGATATCGGAAAAGAAGACTTCGCAAATCGCGCTCACGCCAGCCTGGGTATAGATTTTTCGCGCAGAATCGAGTTCGCTTTCCGTCGTTTGTTGAACCACATTAAGGCGATTACGCAGATCTTCCGGCAAAGCCGCGATAGCCTGCGGCAGGATCTGCGACAATATACGCGCGCCAAGACTGCCGCCGACGATGAGTAGATTTATCGTACCAGTTGGTTCTTTATATTTTGACGGCACGGCCTCAACAATTTGTGTTCGCATCGGGTTACCGAGGCTACGGACATTCGCCGCCGCACTCACTTTTTCCAAAACATCAAATCCCGAAACCACATGCGTTGCCTTCGCAGCAAACACTCTATTCACGCGGCCAAGCACCGCATTTTGTTCATGAAGAATTGTCGGCAAGCCTGCTGATTGCGCTGCCCGTAAGGCAGGGAAAGCCGGATAACCACCAAAGCCAACAATAATATCTGGCTGCCACTGCTTGATGAAGGCTTTGGCCTGCCGCACCCCGCGCATGAGTTTAAATAAGCCTTTGATAGCTTGAAGGGGCTTTCGCGGCGAGATTGATGACGCTTGCACTTCGACAACAGGGTCCGCAGGAATACTCCCGCAATGTTTCCGCCCTCGTGCATCCGTCATTAAGGCGATGTTCCAGCCTTCCGTTTTTAGGATTTCCGCTAAAGCTTGCGCGGGAAACATGTGGCCGCCCGTCCCTCCCGCGGCCAACAATAATTTACCGGCCATATTCATATGCCCCGGGACGGCGACGAGTGAAGGCTAAAATCAAACCTGCAGTAAAACAAAGCGCAAGCATGGATGAGCCGCCATTAGAGATAAACGGCAAGGTCATGCCCTTGCTCGGTGCCATATTCAGATTGACGTAGAGATTAATAATCGTCTGCATACCCACAAGCGTCGCAAGACCAGCCGCTGCAAGTTGGCAGAAATAATCATTAAGGCGGAGCGCGTTTCGGAAGGTTTGCACCACGAAAGCCGCAAGCAGGAGGATAAGGATTGTCGAAATCAAAAACCCAAACTCTTCGACTGTCACTGCGAAAATGAAATCCGTATTTCCATCAGGCAGCGAATATTTAACGCGCCCTTCTCCAGGGCCTTGACCGAAAAAACCTCCTGACGAAATCGCCTCTAAAGCTTTATCAGTTTGGTAGCTATCCGCTGTGTTAGGCGAGAGAAAGGCACTAACCCTTGCACGCACATGCGGCAGAGCCATATAGGCCACGCCTACGCCCACAATTGAAATCCCGAGCATAACGAGCAACCATCCCAGAGATAATCCGGCAAAGAAGAACACAGCCGCAAAGCCGAGCGTCAATAAGAATGACTGCCCAAAATCAGGTTGAGAAATCAATAGGCCGATGAGCGCAATATAGGCGGCGAATACAATCGCAACTGACGGGACTGTTGGATCGCGATGGCGAATAGAAAACATCCACGCCGCAAAAACAATGAAAGCAGGCTTTGCAAATTCTGAGGGCTGAAGGCCCAATCCACCGATGCGCACCCAGCGCACCGCACCTTTCACTTCATATCCAATAAAAGGCAAAGCCAGCATAATCAGGAAAGATCCAATAAGTGCGAGAACAGCTATTCGGCGCGCATTTACCGCATCAAATAAGGACACGATAAACATCCCAATCATGCCCATCCCGACGAAAATCATATGTTTATACAGAAAGAAAAAAGAGTTGTCGTAATCCAGCCGGGCTGCAGCGGCAGGACTGGAGGCCATAGACAAAATGATCCCGGCCCCCAAGAGGCAGACAAGAATTGAGAGGGTTACCTGATCCACACTGCGCCACCATTCGCCAATGAGTGTCCGGCGAGACCGGGAGGTAATCAATCTTGGAAGTGCGCCAATCATGCGGCCTCATCCTCTTGGGTGGACTTTAATTCGCCCGCTGCTTCTATCCCTATGAGTTTTTGAGCTTGGTTACGGAACGCATCACCACGCACCTCAAAGTTTTTAAACTGATCAAAACTTGCGCAGGCGGGAGACAGTAAGACAATTGGATTTTTTACACCGGACTCCAGTGCATCTTTCGTGGCGCATAAGAGCGCCATTTTTAGCGTCTTTTTAATCTGGCTAGGCCTCTTTGAAGCTTGCAGAGTCTTGTTGAATTCTTTCGCTGCCTCACCAATCAGATAAGCCGATTGAACATTGCCAAACAAATCCGCCAGAGGTTCTATCCCGCCTTCTTTGGCCACACCTCCAGCAATCCAGAAGATATTTTTATAACTTGCTAAGGCTTGCCGCGCTGCATCCGCATTCGTCGCCTTACTATCATTCACAAAACGAACATTTCGCAAGGCTCCAACAGTTTCCATACGATGCGCCAGACCCGGGAATGACAATATAGCTTCGCCAATCTCTTTTGATTCGAGGCCCAGGCTTTTCACGGCAGAATAGGCTGCCGCCGCATTTTGCCAATTATGCCGCCCCTCAAGAGCTTTGGCTTTATTCAAATCACACACTTCCGAAGATTTCTTAGACATGTTGCAAAACAGCTTACCGCCTAAAACACTGACGCCGTAACCGCTTGCGCGGCGGGCGCTAATCGGAATAATGTTGCGGCCATTTCTGACCTTTAATTGGGTGCAAAGCGACTTGCCATATGCATCGTCCACACCAACGATCACGGCATCGCTTTTGGTCTGATTTGCAAAAATATTTTGCTTTGCAAGGCCGTAGTCTTCGAGCGTGCCGTGACGATCCAAATGATCCGGAGAGAGGTTCAAAAACACGGCGGCGTTAGCCCGCAGCGACTTAGTTCTCTCCAATTGATAACTCGACAATTCGATAACATAAAATGTACCGCTATGCATTCGATCGAGGTCCAAAACACCGCGACCAATATTCCCGCCAATCTGCGCATCTTTCCCGCAGCTTTTCAATATAAACCCTATAAGGGACGTGGTCGTAGATTTTCCGTTCGTCCCCGTAATCGCTATGATTTTCGGGCGGGCGCTTTCCGGCTTTGATGCAACTTCACGAGCCAAAATTTCAATATCACAAATAATCGGCACCTTAGCTTCAACGGCGCGCCGAGCCGACCAATGCGGCTTTGGTAAATGATGCGGGACACCTGGCGAAAGAACAAACTCATCAATCTGTGACCAATCCGCACGTTGCAGGTTTTTAATCGGAACGCCCTTTTCCTGAGCAGCTTCACGCGTTTCGCGATTATCATCCCAAGCCAAAACTCTGGCACCGCCCGCGACAAGCGAAAGCGCAGCTGTGACGCCTGTACGTCCTAGCCCGAAGACGGCGACCGTGCGGCCGCGGAATGTCTCTGCTTTAATCAACCTAGCGCAACTTCAATGTAGAAAGCCCGATCAGCGCGAGGACAATCGCGATAATCCAAAAGCGAATAACAATGGTCGGCTCTTGCCAACCCTTTTTCTCGAAATGATGATGAATCGGGGCCATCCTAAAAACCCGCTTTCCCGTCAGTTTAAAAGAGGCGACTTGAACAATGACTGAGACTGCTTCTAGGACGAACAACCCGCCGATAATCGCCAGCACGATTTCATGCTTAATCGCCACAGCCGTGACACCCAAAGCGCCGCCCAGAGCGAGCGACCCTGTGTCGCCCATAAAGACCATGGCAGGTGGGGCATTAAACCAAAGAAACCCGAGTGACGCCCCGATAATCGCGCCGAGGAAAATTGTGACCTCCGCACTCCCCGGAACATGCGGTACACCGAGATAATTTGAGAAAATCGCATTACCAACGAGATAGGCGATGAAGGCTAAACTCATGCAAGCTATCATAACAGGAACAATTGCGAGACCATCTAAACCATCGGTCAAATTCACAGCATTCGCCGTTCCAACAATAACCATGCAGCCAAATGGGATAAAGAAAAGCCCCAGATTGATTGTGAAGTTTTTGAGCAGCGGTATCGCCAGTCCAGTCGCAAAATCACCGTCTTGTGGAAAGGCCGTCGTCAAAATCCATACAGCGATAGCCGCAATAGCAAATTCGCAAAGTAATCGAATCTTACCCGAAAAGCCTTTATGTGACTGCCGGGAAACCTTCAGGTAATCGTCGTAAAATCCAATTGCGCCAAAGCCGACCGTCACAAAGAATATCGTCCATAGGAATGGATTACTTAAATCAGCCCATAACAGGGTTGAGATAACGACCGCCATAAGGATCATCAGTCCGCCCATCGTCGGCGTTCCCGCCTTTTTAATAATATGACTCTCTGGCCCATCTTCTCGAATTGGCTGCCCTTTACCCTGACGCGCGCGCAGGATCTTGATCATCTTTTCACCAAATATGAAAAAGATTATCAAAGACGTCATCAAGGCTCCGCCGACCCGGAATGTAATATAATTGAATAGGTTGAAGAGCTGGAATTCTTCACCCAGTGGCGCAAGCCATTCATAGAGCATTTGAACCCTCCCCCTTGAGTTGCGCAGCCACATCCCCAACACCCGATGCATTGGACCCTTTAATCAGCACAATATCTCCGTCTAGGAGTTCGCCTTTCAGTTTGGTTAACAAATTCGCAGGTTTAGATGACCAACCCGCCCGCATGGGTTGAGGGAGCGCCCCCATAAGAAGCCGCATACATTCTCCGGACATAAAAACCCGATCAAAACCAGCCTCAACTAACGGCCCTGCTAGGCCGCGATGCAGGTCAAGTTCATCCGCACCCAATTCATACATATCGCCGAGTAAAGCGAGCTTTCTGCCGGACCGCAATGATGCAGCGGAAAAGGCGGCCCGCATAGAAGTCGGATTGGCATTGTAACTTTCGTCAATCAAAGTGACAGACTTGCCGTCGATAGTGAGCGCGTGGGTATCACCGCGACCGGGGGCAGCCGTGGTTTTTCGAAGCGCCATTGCGGCTTTGCGAAGAGGCAATTCCGCCGCATGGGCCACCGCCATACAGGCAGCAGCATTCATAAACCAATGCTCGCCAGGAACCATCAAGGTCACATCAAATTGCTGCCGCGCAATCCGCAAACGGACATTCCCGCCAAAGGCATGAGAGTTTGTACTAACGATTGCGATATCATCTGTGTCCGAATGCCCAAAGGTTAGGACATTTAATTTGACCGCTTCGGCTTTGGCGCGAATTCTCGATGTGTACTCATTATCGCCATTAAGGATTATCGTTCCGCCAATCTCCATTCCGTCGATTATTTCCGCCTTCGCATCGGCAATCGCTTCGACATTTTCAAAATGCGCAAGATGCGCACCAACAACATTATTGATGAGCGTGATTTGCGGTCTTGCGAGTTTAGACAAAGCTGACATTTCGCCCGCATGATTCATGCCCATTTCAAGCACAGCAAAATCCGCATCCTCTGAAATAGTCGCTAACGTTATTGGGACACCAAAGTGATTATTGAATGATTTTAGAGACTTATGCGCATTTCCAAATGCAGACAACATAACCGCCAGAGCATCCTTTACAGATGTTTTACCAACGCTTCCCGTCACACCAATACGCAAAGCTTGACGGTTATTGCGAGCATAAATGCCGAGACCTTCCAACGCCCTCGAACTCTCTTTGACGACTACAGCACTCACACCTTCATCAGCCGACTGGCATAAAACACCGCCCGCTCCAGCCTCAATCGCCGCAGGAATAAAATCATGTCCATCACGAACATCTTTCAAAGCGACAAATAAATCACCTGCTTTCAAACTACGCGTATCAATTGACAGCCCCGTGACAGAAAAATCTTTCGTCGCTTTTCCGCCAGTGGCTTCTGCGATTTGTTCAGATGTCCAAAGCGTCATGAGAGAAGTTCCTTTGCTACAGCGACATCAGAAAATGGAATAACTTTATCCCCTACGATTTGTCCTTGCTCATGACCCTTACCAGCAATCACCAGACAATCTTCTGGCCCGAGACGATTAATACCTTCGGCTATCGCAGCGGCGCGGTCGCCAATTTCGGTTGCATCGGGACAACCCTTCATGACTTGCGTTCGGATAAAAGCCGCGTCTTCCGTGCGCGGATTATCATCCGTGACAATCACTTGATCTGCGAGCTTTGTTGCAGCCCTTCCCATTTTTGCACGTTTATCAGGATCACGATCCCCGCCGCATCCAAAGACAATCACAATATCACCTGCGGTATGCGGCCTCACAGACCGCAGTAATTTATCTAAACCATCTTCCGTATGGGCAAAATCGACATAGATAGGGGCACCGTTTTTAACGCCCGCTAATTCCAAACGACCCGCGACACCCTTTAGATGGCCGAGCGCCTCGATAGCGATGTCAGGATCCACCCCTGTCTTCAGTGCAAGCCCAAGAGCGGCAACAGCATTCAAAACTTGGAACTCGCCAGCAAGCGGCAAATTAACATTATGACGCATGCCATTTACGATTAAGGTCAGCTTCTGCCCCGCCGCATGCGGCATGACTTCATCAATTCGAATGTCCTCGCCTGTCCAGCCAACTTGCAAGACATCGTGACCCAATCCTTGACAAACTTCGACAAGATGCTGCCCATATTTATCATTCGTATTAATTATGACGGGTGCGCCGCGGGGCGTCAGTTCAATAAAGAGACGAGCTTTAGAGGTAAAATAGTCCTGCATATTCGGATGATAATCAAAATGATCTTGCGTGAGGTTTGAAAACCCCGATGCCGTAACCTTTACGCTATCCATTCTATGTTGCTTCAACCCGTGAGAGCTCGCTTCCATAGCGGCGTGTGTCACACCTTCTTTGGCAAGTTTAGACAAAGTTTGATGTAAGGCCAGCGCATCGGGGGTCGTATGGGTCATCGACTTATAACCCGCCGAAGAGGTCACCCCAAGAGTACCAAAACAGGCTGCATTAAAACCCGCATGGGTCCAAATTTGACGTAAAAATTCAACAGTAGAAGATTTGCCATTCGTACCAGTCATCGCGACGAGAATATTGGGCTGCCCCGGATATAGCTTTGCCGCCGTTTGCGAATAAATCAGGCGCGGCTTTGGCACGGCAATAACAGGCACACTCGCTTCAACCCCCTCTACGGAGAGGATAGCAACCGCGCCCTGCTCAATCGCTTGCGGTATGAAATCACGACCATCCATCGCTGTCCCGGGAAGAGCTGCAAAAACCATCCCTGGTTTTATGCTGCGGCTATCCGCACTCAATCCCGTCACAGCGGTACCATCATCAAGACCAAATAGGCTTCGAAGCGTATGCTGAATCATGGCGCCGCCCCCGATTCCGCCTGGGCATACTGAGACCTATCTCTTGCGCCCGGTAAAATCGGTCCAATGCGGCGAATGACATTTCCTGCGGTCGGCGCCGCATTCCAACCCGCCGTTGCGTAGCCATGCGTTCCCTCAATCGCTTTTGGCTCATCCAAGGTCACAATCATCGCATAACGAGGAGATGAATGGGGGAAGGCCGCGACGAAACTCGTGACCAAACGGGTTTGATCATAACCGCCCTCAGCAGATGGTTTTTCCGCCGTTCCTGTTTTGCCCATAACACCATAGCCTGGTATATTCGCCTTACGTCCCGTTCCATCCGTGACCACAAAACGCATCATATCAACCATGTCTTGCGATACCTCTGAGCGAAACACGCGGCGCTTAACCGCGGGCGACGCGACCGAATGTTTCCGCACCGTTGGCGTTACATACACGCCATCATTCAACATTCCGCCAATCGCGGCCGTTAGCGCCAAAGGGGTCACAGACAAACCATGACCATAAGAGACAGTCACGGTCGTCATTTCCCCCCAGCGGGATTGAACTTGCGGCTTCGCACTTTCAGCCAACTCATATTCCACACGAGACAAGAGACCCAAATTTTGAAGATGCATTTGTTGCTGATCACCACCAATACGCTGCGCAATCATCGCCGTTCCGCGATTTGAACTCTCCCCCAAAACACCTCGGATGTTCAGCGGAACATCGGACGGGTGATCGTCGCGAATAAATTTATTCCGAACTTTGTAAGGCTTTTGCACAGGAAACAACTCCTCTTGATCAACAACACCGTCCTCCAAAGCCATCGCCATAGTGAGCGGCTTAAATACACTCCCTAAGTCGTAAGTGGACATTGCGGCATGATTAAAGAGAGTTTCAGGCGATGTTGTGTCAGGATCATTGGGATTAAAGTTCGGTACAGATGCCATTGCGATGATTTCGCCAGTGCGAATATCCATCACGACGCCGCTTGCATCCAATGCGTCAAATTTCTCGCGGGCTTGCGCCAGCTCATCCGTCAAAGCAAACTGTACGCGCAAATCCATCGCTAATGCCACCGACGGTGCGTTTTCTGATGTTAACTCTTCATCAAAAGCGCGCTCCGCCCCGGCAACACCTTGCATATCGACATTAGTAAACCCGACGACATGCGACGCTAAATTCTCGCGCGGATAGACACGCTTCGGCTCTTTACGAAATGCCAAACCAGGAAGGCCAAGGTCAAAAACCGACTGCTTTTCTTTAGGAGTGAGACCGCGCTCAAGCCAAACAAAACTACGATCTAATTCCAATTTATCTTGTAATTCAGCCAAATCCAGCTGCGGTCTTAATTTATTCAATGCGCTGGCTGTGTCGCGCGAATTCCAAATTCGCTGCGGTTCCGCATATAGTGAATAAGTTTCCAAAGTCGTGGCGAGTAGCTCTCCATTTCGGTCCGTTAAATCCGTACGAGTAATCTTGAGGCCCTGCGGGAGATTACGCAAATGCACACCTTGAGAGAAGATTGAAATTTCCGCTAATCTGAAAATTGCAATCAATAGCATGAATAGAAAAGCGACAACCGCAATCCGAATACGAATACGCCCTTCCGTCACCGTCCGATATTCTTCATCCTCGAGCGTAAGAGTTTTTTGATTTTGAAAAGCATGAGACTGGGTCATTATTCACCCGCTTCAATCAGCGGAAATAATTCCTCAATCTCTTTTGCAGTCCGCTCTTTTTCAGGCAAAATTGACTTCAATCCGAGATAGGCTTCATTCAATTCTGACAACCTAGCTGGACTTTCAAGATAAGCTAACTCCGCTCGCAGCACGCGAATAGCCGCCTCTTCCTCGGCAATGGCCTGAGTCAAATCACGCACCTCTTGTTTCGCCGATTGAGAATGGGTTTTGACGAAATAAAGCGTAACCATTAGAGCCACGCCAATAAGAAACAACAAAAACCAAGACACGCGCTGCGCCGCGCGCGATGGGGCCAAATAGGACGCGCTCATAATCGCGCCTCCAACTCAGAGAGCGACATCACATTTGGCAATAAACGATCTTCAACATCGAATGGCGGCGCCTGGGTTCGTATGGCAACGCGCAACTTTGCCGAACGCGATCGAGGGTTTTCTTCCACCTCCAAATTTGAAGGTTTAATCACACTTCGATTTGATAATGTAAGACTAGCATCGGGGCCCGTATGCGTAACCTCTGGAGCATACCTCGAACCTCCCTTTACCTCTCCAGCGCGGCGTCGGAAAAAGCTCTTCACAATTCGATCCTCAAGCGAATGAAACGTTACAACCACCAAACGTCCGCCCGGTTTCAATATACGCTCCGCCGCACATAGTCCGCGATAAAGCTCGCCCAATTCATCATTGACGAAAACTCGAAGCGCCTGAAAAACGCGCGTCGCCGGATGCGTCTTCCCTCGGCGCCCCAATGCCTTTTCCAGAACCTTCGCCAGATCCGACGTCGTCGCAATATCGCCCTGCTCGCGCGCCGAAATAATGCAATTTGCAACATGGCGCGCGCGTTTTTCTTCGCCGTAAACCTGAAATACCCGAGTCAACTCAGCCGCTGATAAATGCAGCACAGCCTCGCGTGCAGTCGGGCCATTACCCTGCTCCATACGCATATCAAGCGGACCTTCACGCATAAACGAAAACCCCCGCTCGGCTTGATCAAGTTGCATGGACGAGACACCAATATCGAGCACAACAGCATCAACGGCATCAAGCCCCAGCTCGTCCATTTTCGAAAACGGCGTCTGAATTAACCGAAAACGCCCAGGGCACTTCTCTTCTAGGTCAATAGCTCGCCGCTCAACACTGGGGTCACGATCCAAACCGACGACAAATCCGTCAACTGACTTGAGAATCGCTTCGCTATAGCCGCCATTCCCGAAGGTTCCGTCCACGCAAGTTTCGCCGTTGCGCATAGAGAGCGCAGTTAAAACCTCCGGCAACATGACGGGATAATGCTTCATACGGGCTTCATCCGATGACGATTGGCAATCGCTTTCTCACGCAGACCATCACGGCGAGACTCATGAGATAACTCGTCCCAAATTTCGAATTTTCGCCCGCGCCCGACAAATGTCACCCTTGCGTCCAACCCCGCATGCTCGCGAAACTTCGCCGGCAAGCTAATACGGCCCGTTGAGTCGAACCCCAATTTTTCACTTTCACCAAAAATCACAAGCTCAAGAGCCTCGCGGCCGTCATCATACATATCCATGCGATCCAGCATGCCTTGATAATGCGTCAACACAGATAAATCACCGCCTTCGAGATAGGCCCCGTCGAGACTCGGCCAAATCACAACCCCTTCAAAACCAGAGGCTGTGCAATGCGAACGAAAATTAGCCGGCACGGAAACACGCCCCTTCGCATCCAG